>NZ_DATMTE010001048.1:0-11060 GCF_035564935.1 Chitinophaga sp.
AATCTTCGCTCCGTTCCTTTTTATACTTTTAGCAAATGCTATTTCTTCATGTACATTACTTCCTTCACCAGTTTCACGGTACGCTCAATATCCGGCAGGTATAATTTTACCAGGTTGGGCGCGTAGTGCATAGGAGCATCCTGTGCAGTGATACGGCGGATAGGCGCATCCAGGTAGTCGAAACCTTCTTTCTGGATACGGTAAGTGATTTCGGAAGAAATACTTGCAAATGGCCATTGTTCTTCAACAATTACCAGGCGGTTTGTTTTCTTCACAGACTCCAGGATGGTGAACCAATCCAGCGGACGGATAGTACGCAGATCGATCACTTCCGCTTCGATACCTTCTTTTGCCAGTTCTTCCGCTGCACCCAACGCTACTTTCATCATTTTGTTGAAAGATACGATGGTCACATCTTTACCAGCGCGTTTGATGTCTGCTTTACCGATCGGGATGATGTATTCTTCTTCAGGTACTTCACCCATATCGCCATACATCAATTCGCTCTCCATGAATACAACCGGGTCTTCATCGCGGATGGCCGCTTTGAGCAAACCTTTTGCATCATACGGATTAGAAACGGATATCACCTTCAGGCCCGGGATATTGGCATAGTAGCTTTCGAATGCAGTAGAGTGTTGCGCACCCAGCTGTCCGGCAGAACCGTTTGGTCCGCGGAAAACGATGGGGCAACCTACCTGGCCGCCACTCATTGCCAGCATTTTTGAAGCAGTATTGAGGATCTGGTCCAGCGCCAGTACAGCGAAGTTCCAGGTCATAAACTCAACCACCGGACGCAGGCCGTTCTGTGCAGCACCTACCCCGATAGCAGCAAATCCAAGTTCAGCAATCGGCGTATCAATAACGCGTTTTGGACCAAACTCATCCAGCATTCCCTGGCTCACTTTATAAGCGCCATTGTATTCGGCTACTTCCTCCCCCATAAGGAATACCCGTTCATCACGGCGAAATTCCTCCTGCAGGGCTTCTCTTAAGGCTTGTCTGAAAGCTATCTGACGCATGCTATTCTTAATTGAAAGTTTAAATGCCTTATTGAAAGGCAGGGCAAAAATATTGTTTGTTAACGAAAAAGCAAAGCAAACAACCGATTAATAATTATTATACCGCCAACAAAGGCCGGTATACCATTAATTAAAATAAATACATATATTTATAATTTAGTCTTTATTGCTACCTACACCTATGATTACCATCACTATCCTGACCTTATGCTTTTTAGCCGCTCTTTCCTTAAAGATCAAAAAAGCGAAATTACCTGAATTGCAGGCGCTCCTGTGGTACCTTCACCTTGTTTTCGGTTGCTTTGCGCTGTTATGCCTGTTATTAATGCTGAATGGCTACGGTTTCAAGGGTACGCAAACCGAGCGGGTATTCTTTACCCTCTATGCCGGCTCAGGGATGCTGCTTTACGGTCTTTCCAAACCAGACAACGACGCCCGCTATGCTTACCTGATGCTTTTCTTCGGGTTCCCGTTTATACTGCTGTTTGGCCTGCTGCTGCCGCCGCTGCGCATCGTCACCCTGGTAGCAGCCATCACCCTGCTGTCCGACAGCGAGTTTAAACATTATGATATCGACGGCGACTATGCCCTGCAAACGAAAAGCACCGGCATATTATCCGGTTACCCGGTTTACAGCCTGGTGGAAGACAAATACCTGTTCTTTGAAAAAGTGACACAGGATGTGGTAAAGCCGCAGGCGGCCCTGCATTCGCTGAAGATGGCCAAAAGGGGGAAAGACAGTGTGAGGATACAGCTGAACAATATAGATACGGTGATTGTGCTTTCCGAATAAACAGGGCTGACTAAAAAGTGAAGACCGGGAGCATCGCGTAGCAATTTTTCCAGTCCCCGGGATTTTAGCCAGCCCGGCAAAATGATTATACTCTTTCTATGATCATAGCGCTGGCGCCGCCGCCGCCGTTACAGATCCCTGCAACGCCGTACCGCGCCTGCTGCTGATGCAGGATCGCATTCAGTGTTATTACAATGCGTGCGCCACTGCAGCCAATAGGATGTCCGATTGCCACAGCGCCGCCCCATACGTTTACTTTATCGAGCGACAGCCCCAGGTCTTTTGCATTGGCTATAGGCACGCAGGAAAATGCTTCATTTACTTCCGCCACGTCCATATCGCTGATGTTCAAACCGGCTTTGGCCAGCGCATTGTTGATGGCTTTTACCGGCGTGGTGGTAAACCATTCCGGCGCCTGTGAAGCATCGGCAAAGCTGATGATCTTTGCCAGCGGCTTCAATCCCAGCGCTTTCAGTTTTTCGCCGCTTACCAGCACTACAGCTGCCGCGCCATCATTGATGTTGGAGGCATTGGCCGCGGTGATAGTCCCGTCTTTCTGGAAACTTGGTTTCAGGGAAGGTACTTTTTCAAAGATGACTTTTTTGTAATCTTCATCTTCAGATACAGTTACTACCTGTTTGCCAGGCACCTGCACCGGTATTACTTCGTCTTTAAAATATCCTTTCTCCCAGGCAGCAGCCGCACGTTTATAACTTTCAATGGCGTATGCGTCCTGGTCTTCGCGGGTAATTTTATATTCAGTGGCACAAAGCTCCGCCGCATTACCCATGTGAAAATCCTTGTAAGGATCCCAGAGGCCATCGCGGATAATGCCATCGATCACTGCGCCATGGCCGAGTTTATAACCGGTACGTGCTTTATCGAGGTAATAAGGTGCAGCGCTCATGTTTTCCATGCCGCCGGCTACCACTATTTCATTATCACCCAGCAGGATACTCTGGGCGCCCAGCATAATGGCTTTCATACCGGAAGCGCATACCTTATTAACGGTAGTGCAGGGTATAGTGTTGGGCAGGCCCGCAGCAAGACTGGCCTGGTTAGCAGGCGCCTGTCCGAGGTTGGCGCTGAGCACATTGCCCATGTACACTTCATTCACTTCTGAAGGGGCCACTCCTGCCCTTTCCAGGGCGGCCTTCATAACCTGGGCTCCAAGCTGGGTAGCCGGAACACCTGCCAGTGCGCCATTGAATGAACCTATAGGGGTACGGGCCACAGCTACTATAAATACTTCTTTCATCTGATAAATAAGATTGATTTGGCTAGTTTATAATCTACCAAATATAAGGAAAAGTTGCGGGGAACACTCATCATGCGGGCATACTGCCCTCCTTCTTTTCAAATCCTAATTTTGCCGTATGTTTGCAGTTGGATGATATCTCAAAACTCCATACAACAGATCCTCAGCCGCATTGATATTGTGGAAATTGTGGGTTCCTTCGTTAAACTGAAAAAAAGGGGCGCCAATTACCTTGGCCTGTGCCCGTTTCATAACGAGAAGTCGCCCTCCTTCACCGTATCTCCCGGCAAAGAGATCTACAAATGCTTTGGTTGCGGCGCCAGCGGCAATTCCATCAGCTTTATCATGGAGCATGAGAAATACTCCTATGTAGAAGCGCTCCGGTGGCTGGCACAGCGCTACCAGATAGAGCTGGAAGAAACGGAAGTAAGCCCCGAACTGAAGCAGCACCAGCTGATGGCGGATAGTTTGTTCATCATCAACAACTACGCAAAGGAATATTTCACCGATACGCTGTTTAACAAGGAAGAAGGCCAGAATGTGGGCCTGAGTTATTTTGAAGAAAGAGGATTTACGGAAGAAACCATTAAAAAGTTCCAGCTTGGCTACTGTCTGAATACCTTTGACGCTTTTGCCAAATCGGCATTGAACAAAGGATACAACCTGGAATACCTGCAAAAAACAGGGCTGGTAACCATCCGTAACGATCAACCCGCCGATAACTACCGCGGCCGGGTCATTTTCCCGATCCATAACCAGTCCGGCAAAGTACTGGGCTTTGGCGCGCGTATCCTGGTAAAATCAGACCGGGCGCCGAAATACATCAATTCTCCCGAAAACGAAATTTATGTAAAAAGCCGGGTACTGTATGGTACTTACTTTGCAAGGCACGCTATTGACAAGCTCAATGAGTGCCTGCTTGTAGAAGGCTATACCGATGTGATTTCCCTGCACCAGGCCGGTGTGGAAAACGTGGTGGCCTCCAGTGGTACCTCGCTTACACAGGATCAGCTGCGCCTGATAAAAAAATATACCAACAACCTCACCATCCTTTATGACGGCGACAGCGCCGGCGTGAAAGCTGCGCTCCGCGGGCTGGACATGGCCATTGAGGAAGGGCTGAACGTGAAGCTGGTACTGCTGCCGGACAAAGAAGATCCGGACAGTTATGTGCAGAAGATCGGTGCAGAAGCGTTCCGTGAGTTCATCAAAGAAAACAAACAGGACTTTGTACTGTTCAAACTGCAGCTGAGCATGCAGGAAGCCGGTACAGACAGCAACAAGAAATCGCAGCTGGTAAATGAAATCGCCGAAACCATTTCCAAAATTGATAAGGCGGAAGATTTTACGCGGCAGCAGGATTATATCCGCCAGTGCAGCCAGCTACTGCATATTGATGAACAGGGGCTGATACAGCTGGTCAATAAATTTATCCGCGACCGGCTTGTAAAAAGGGAACAGGCGCATGCGCGTAACAATCCCGCTCCCGCCGATGATGAACTCAGCGAAGAAGCGATTGCCGCTATGGAAGCTGCCGAAACAGGCATTTCGGTAGACTCCCTGATCAGCGGACATGAAAAACAGGAAAAGGCCCTGGTAAAAATCCTGCTGCGTTTTGGCGACAAACCTTTTAAAGAAGAAGACAATAGTACGGTAGCAGATTATGTGTTCCATTTGCCCTATGATTTTGAAGCACTGGCCGAAAGTGAGCTGGTGAAAAGGATCTTAAGGGAATACAAAGCCCTGTATGATGCGGGGAATCTGCAGGATAAACGCTGGTTCCTTTATCATGAAGACCAGCAGTTTTCAAAAGAGATCGCCAATATCCTGGAAGACCAGGAAGCCGATCTCAGTATGAAATGGAAAGAGCAGTTTGAAATAGATACGGTTTATGGTGATGATGCATATTTAAAAGATACCCTCTCCACTACCAACTACCTGATCCTGCGAAAAGTGAAAAAGTTAATCCATGAAAACCAGGCTGAAGTTCAAAAGGCCTTTAAGGATAACGACTACGAAGCGGCCAAAAGCTGTCTTGAAATGCAGATACACCTCAACTCCCTGGAAAAAGAACTTACCAACGGGATGGGCACCGTTATTTTCAAATAAGCGTTAACGTTAGTTTTTATACCCGCTCCCATACCTGGAAGGAGAAGGAATACTGATTTTTTTCATCTGCCTCATGACGTTCATCAGTTACCAGTTCAAATTCAGCGCCATCCAGCTGTGGGAAAAAAGCATCCCCCTGAACAACGGCATACACCCGGGTAAGATAGATCCGTTCCACTAACGGCCACGCCTGTTCGAAAATCTGGGAGCCGCCGGTAATAAACAGTTCATCGCCGCCGAACGACTTTGCTTTTTCAATGCCCTCTTCCACAGATCCTACCACATATGCACCTTCCGGCCGGAAATCGCTTTGCCGGGTGATCACAATGTTAGGCCGGCCAGGCAGGGGTTTCCCCAGCGATTCAAATGTTTTACGGCCCATTACAATGGGTTTACCCAGGGTAGTGGATTTAAAATATTTAAGGTCCGTGGGCAAACGCCAGGGCAGCATATTATTGATACCGATTACGTTATTTTCCGAAGCGGCTACTATAATGGATATACGCATAAACGGGAGTTATATGGCTACCGGCGCTTTGATGGCCGGATGAAACTGGTAATCTTCCAGTTTAAAATCTTCATACTTAAAAGAGAAAATGTCTCTGACATCCGGGTTGATCCTCATTACCGGTAAAGGAAACGGTTCGCGGGTCAGTTGGAGGCTGGCCTGTTCCATATGGTTGCTGTACAGGTGCACATCCCCGAAAGTATGGATAAAGTCGCCTGCTTCCAGGTCGCATACCTGTGCCATCATCATGGTGAGCAAGGCGTAGGAAGCGATATTGAAAGGCACGCCCAGGAATACATCGGCGCTGCGCTGGTACAGCTGGCAGCTGAGTTTTCCACGGGTTTCGCCTTTTGCCGGGTCGGCAGGGGTTACGTAAAACTGGAACAGGCAGTGGCAGGGGCTGAGTGCCATTTCCGACAGTTCGCCTACATTCCAGGCGTTCACAATAATACGACGGGAGTCGGGATTGTTCCGGATGGTATTTACCCCTTCTGTGATCTGGTCTATTACTTTGCCGCTGCGGGTTTCCCAGCTGCGCCATTGTTTACCGTATACCGGTCCGAGATCGCCGTTTTCATTGGCCCATTCGTCCCAGATACTCACACCGTGTTCTTTCAGCCATCCTATATTGGTATCTCCCTTTAAAAACCAGAGCAATTCGTATATGATCGACTTGAGGTGCAGCTTTTTGGTAGTTACCACGGGAAAGCCTTCCTGCAGGTTGAATCTCATCTGGTAGCCAAAACAGCTGGTTGTGCCGGTACCGGTGCGGTCTGTTTTTACAGCGCCGTTCCGGATAATATGTTGTAATAAAGATAGATACTGCTCCATAAGGCCGCAATTTACGAAGTTTTCCAGTTGAAAAATATAACATAATTCAGCCAAAGAAAAAAAGCGGATGTACTCCTAAATTTTCGTAATCTGCTGTAATATTTGCTTACAACAAGATCGGCTTAATGAGAAACTTCTGCCCATCAGAGATGATGATGAAAAACCCGTAGCACCCCTTGTGGCAGAGGATCACAGCAAAGTTAATTTATCAGCAACCAAAATCAGGATCTGTAAACCAAAAATAATCAGCGACATGATATCGTAACCTCGTTTTAATCATCATTCATTATCTAAACTATCAAAAGCTATGCTTCTACCAAAATCCAGCTTGCTGGTACTGTTATGTCTATGCAGTACCCTTGCACTATTTGCACAGCAAAACATCACCGGAAAAATCAGGGATGCCGTAAGCGGCAAGCCCATTCCCGGCGTTACTGTACGCGTTCCCAACACCAACAAAGGAACAATTACTGACGCCGATGGCAACTACACACTCTCCGTTGCCGCAGGCACCACGAGCCTGACGGTAAGCTATACCGGCTACAAAACAAAAATTGTTACTCTCACGCCTGGCAATAATGTTATAAACCTGAGCCTGGAAGAGGATTTCGCCCGCCTTGATGAAATTGTGGTAACCGGCCTGGCCACCAACGTAAAGCGAAGCAACCTCGCCAATGCAGTAGCCACTATTTCAGGTACGGAACTGAATGGCGTGGCCCCTGCACAAACATTTGATGCAGCGCTCAGCGGTAAGGTACCCGGCGCCATGATAACGGCCAATTCCGGCGCTCCAGGCGGCGGTATTTCCGTAAAAATGCGCGGTATCACTTCCGTATTCGGCAACTCTCAGCCGTTATATGTGGTAGATGGTATTTTCTTCAATAACAGCAGTATTCCGGCAGGATTGAACGATGTAACCGGCGCCGCCACTTCAGGCAGCCCCAATAACCAGGACAACCCCTCCAGCCGCATTGCGGACCTCAACCCGGAAGACATTGAAAACATTGAGATCCTGAAAGGGGCTTCCGCCGCCGCTATGTATGGCGCCAAAGCCGCCGCCGGCGTAGTGATCATCACCACTAAAAAAGGCAGATCCGGTAAAACAAAGATCTCCCTCAACCAGGAAACCGGCTTTGTGAAAGTACGGCACCTCATGGGCGTACGTACCTTCACCCCCGAAACGGCCGCCGACCTCGCGGGCACCGCCGATAATCCTGACCCTGTTGTACAGGCCAAGCGCGCCGCCTATAAAGCACAGTTTACCGAAGCAAAGAATGCAGGGAAGATCTACGACTACGAAAAAGAGATCTTCGGGCAAACAGGACTGGTGCTGAACACCGGCCTATCTCTCAGCGGTGGCGGTGAAAAAACCACCTTCTATCTTTCCGGTAACCGGCGCCAGGAAAACGGCATTGTGAAAGGAACCGGGTATTTTAACAACTCCATCCGGCTAAACGTGGATCACAAAGTGAGCGACCGTATATCCGTTGGCGTTACTACCAACTACATCAGCTCTTCTGCCGACAGGGGGCTGACCAATAACGACAACAACGGCGTTTCCCTTGGTGTGGCATTGTCGTCCACCCCTGATTTTGTGAACCTGTTCCCCAATTCACTGGGCGAATATCCACGCAATACATTCGCCAGTTCCAACCCGCTGGAAACGCGCGATAATATGATCAACAACGAGAAGACCAACCGCTTTGTGGGCGGTGGTAATATTGAGATCCGGCTGCAACAGGGCGATCGCTCCAATACCAGGCTGGTAGGACGCGGCGGTGTTGATTATTTCAATTTTAAAACAGCGGCGCTCTTTCCCCGCAACCTCCAGTTTGAAGAAAACGGCCAGCAGGGACACTCTATCCAGGGCAATACCAATAACACCAACACCAATATCGGCGGGTTCATCGTAAATACATTTACACCTAACAATAACCTCAGTTTAACCAGTACTGCCGGCGCCACACTGGAAACCGGCTACCTGGATAATATTGTGACCGTTGCTACCAACCTGGTATCCGGCCAGAGTAACCTGGATGCCAGCGCTAATACCACCACCCGGCAATTTCGCCAGAAATACCGCGACAATGGCATTTTTGTACAGGAAGACCTCTCGCTGATGGATGCCATTACCCTCAGTGCAGGCGTACGTTTCGACCGGTCAACCAACAATGGCGAATACCAGAAATACTATGTTTTCCCGAAAGGATCCATTTCCTGGAACATTGCCAAAATGGATTTCTGGAAAGTGGCTGGTGTGGATAACTTAAAGCTGCGGGCCGCTTATGGACAGTCGGGCAACGTACCTCCTTACGGCAGTAAATTTACCCAGATGCTGGGAAGCAATATCGGCGGATTCCCGGGCGTACTGGTAGAGAACCTGCAGGGTAACCCCGATATCAAACCGGAACGGCAGGCCGAATTTGAAACCGGCCTGGATGTAAGTGTACTCAATGGCCGGGTCAGTCTTGAAGCTACCTACTACAATAAGAAAATTTATGATGTGCTGCTTCGTCACTCGTTGCCGGCATCTTCCGGTTATGCCACTGAATGGAAAAACAGCGGCGATCTCAGGAACCAGGGAATAGAACTGGGCTTAAACCTGATACCGGTGAACAAGCCCAATGTACGCTGGAACAGCAATATCAACTGGTGGCGTAACCGGTCAAAGGTCACCAAGCTGATCATTCCACCATATGCCATTGGCGCTTTTGGTAATTCACTCGGTACTTTTTACCTGGAAGAAGGACAACCTGCCACGCAGATCAAAGGTACTGTGGGCGATGATCTGAAGCTGATCGGAAATGCCGAACCGGATTTCCAGATGAGCTTTTTTAATGAGTTAACTGTGTTCAAAAACTTCTCCCTGCGTTTCCTCATCCATTGGAAAAAAGGCGGGGACAATATCAACCTTACCCAGCTGCTCACCGATCTGGGCGCTACTTCCTTCGACTATGACGATGAGATGAAAGGCACGAAGGCAGGGCTTTACCGCCCCGGCGCCGGCGATGCTTCCATTTATGTGCAGGACGCTTCGTATGTACGTATCCGTGAAATAGGCATCTATTACAATATTCCAATAAAAAATACATCGGTGCTGAAAGGGATCCGTGTGGGCCTATCTGCCAATAATTTCTTTACCTGGACAAAGTACGTGGGTTATGATCCGGAAGTATCCAACTTCGGAAGCAACACCATTACAACCGCCCAAACCCGCGGCAGTAACGGTTTATCAACAGGGGTGGATGTTATGCCGTTCCCTGCATCCAAAAGGGCCAGCTTTCACGTTGGCGTCGATTTCTGATCATTTTCCATCTGCTTAAATCAATACATATGAAAAAGTATCTTTCAATAATAGCGATCGCTCTTTTACTGCTGGTGATCAACGCCTGTCAGAAAGGAGAAATCAACAGTTTGAATACACCGGTAGTAACGGGCATCACCACAGATCCTTCCAAAAGCGACCTGTTTAACCTGGTAACCGGTGCGGAATCCGGCATGCGCAACAGTCTTTCCACCTACCTGGACGGTACCGGTATTATAGGCCGGGAAATTTACCGTTTCTCCGGTGCAGAGCCCAGGTACACCACCGACCTGCTGGGCGGCGGTACCAAAGTGCTGGATAATAATACGTTTTACATTACCAATCCCTGGTCGGCCAGGTACCAGGTGGCCAGGCAGTGTTTTATTCTGCTTGATGCCATAGGCAACACCCGCACAGAAGTGGCTTCGGATGTGCAAAAAAAGGCTTTTACCGGGTTTGCCAAAACGTTGATAGGCTACCAGTTGTTGCTGAACCTGAACATGACGAATACCAATGGGGTGCGTATCCCCGTAGCCAACGGCGCCACACTGGGGCCCATCATTACCAATACTGCCCAGGTGCTGGATTCTGTACTGAAATTCCTGAACGACGGGAAAGCTGACCTTACCGGATCGGAAGTTATTTTTCCTTTGTCCGATGGATTCCTGGGATTTAAAGATGCTGCCGGTCTGCTTAAATTTAACAGGGCCCTTGCAGCCAGGGTGTATATTTACCGGCAGCAATGGGCCAATGCACTCACCGCACTCAACGAATCGTTCTTTGACCTGAACGGTCCGGTGAATACAGGGATCTATCATTACTTTTCCACGAATGGCGGCGATCTTGCCAATACCATGTACCTGCCGCCCAACGGCAACGGGGAAATAAGGGTATCGCATCCATCTTTCGCCACGAATATTCTACCCGGCGACGACCGTATCAGCAAAACAGCATTGCGGAATGATCCTGCCAGCCAGGGCGGGTTAACCGGCAACCGTGATGTAATTGTGTGGAATTCGTTGAATGCTCCTATCAGCATTATCAGGAATGAAGAACTGGTACTGATATATGCAGAAGCGAAAATACAAACCAATGCATTTCCCGATGCGGTAGTAGCGCTCAACCGGATCAGGATAGCGCATGGCCTCCCGCCCTACGGCGGCCTCTCCACCCAGGATGCACTGATCAACGAATTGTTATATAACAGGCGTTATTCCCTTTTTATGGAAGGCCAC
>NZ_DATMTE010001049.1:0-2833 GCF_035564935.1 Chitinophaga sp.
ATTATTGATGCCCACAATGGTAATGGCTTTTTCCCCCAGACTGCTGACAAAGAGCAGGTCGACAATGACAAAAAGGGATTCCAGGCTGAGCTCCAGCATCGTTGGAATAGCCAGCAGGAAGGCTGCCCGATTGACGTTTCCACGTGTGAAGTTTTGCTCCGTTCCCTGCAGGGCAATCCAGAACAGCTGCACAAAGGCTTTAATTTTGAGTAGCATACCTGATCGGATTAAGCTTTTTCAATCTGTGGATCTGCAAATACGACCCTGCTGTCGTCTTTTTTCAGCGCTGCTGCTGACAAGGCTGTCGTTCCGAAGGACTGAAAGGCAATGGCCTGCTCCACGGGGTAGACGCTGCGCCCGAGGATTTCCCGAAGGATATAGGAGTTGCGGTAGGCACCCATCCCGAGATCGGGTGTGGCAATACCATGTGTCTGGAGCTCGGCATTCTGTACAAAGATTTCCTGCTGATGCTTGTCAATGGCATAATTGCGCGCGACCTGAAAGGTTCCCTTAGATGTGCGTGCAATGCGCTCCTGTATATTGCGCAGAAAAGCGGGTTCCTGGTATTTGTAACCGGTAGCCATAATCACAAAATCCGTTGGGATCACATAGCTATCTTCTTGCTCTTTCTGCACAAAATGGAGCTGATAGCTGCCGTCGGCAGTGGTCTGCAGATCCTGCAGTTCGCTGTTGGCAATCAGTTTCACATTCACTTGCCCATCGGCAGTTTCCATGGTATAAAGTGTGTTGAAAATTTCATTGATCAGATCGTAATTGATCCCTTTATAGAGGATGCTCTGTTCTTTCAGCAGCTGATCGCGCTTTTGGTCGTTCAGTGAATAGAAATAGTCCACGTACTCCGGTGAGGTCATTTCCAGGGTAAGCCGGGCATGATTTGCCAAGGGGAAGAAGCGGTCCGAACGTGTCACCCAGTTAAGCTGTAGACCATCGCGGGTATGGGGCAAAAGGTCGCGGACTATTTCGGCAGCACTCTGTCCCGAACCGACAATGGTGACGGAACGCTGCTGCAACAGCTGCTCCTTGCGATAGAGGTAAGCTGCGGTATGGATCACGTTGGCCAGATCACGGTTCTTGATGAAACCTGGCAAAAAGGGGGATGTGCCTGTTCCCAATACGATTTTTCGGGTGATATAGTGGCTGATCTCCTGAGTACTTTTATTCAGCACCGTGACTTGGTAGTTCGGATCAAGATAAACGATATCCAATACCTCGTGGCCGAATTTGCACTGCTCCAGCTGGTCGGCAACCCATTTACAGTAGCTGTTGTACTCGCGGCGCAAAATAAAAAAGTTCTCGCGGATATAAAACTTGTAGATTCGCCCGCTCTGTTTCAGGTAGTTGAGGAAGGAATAGGGACTGCTGGGGTCGGCCATGGTCACCAGGTCGGCCATAAAGGGAACCTGTAAGGTGGCATCGTCGAGCATCAGGCCCAGATGCCAGTTAAACTGCTCGGTGCGATCAAAGAAGATGGCTTTACAGTCTGCTATGGGTTGTGTCAATGCCGCGAGTCCCAGATTGAAAGGACCGATGCCAATGCCAATAAAATCATAGGTATCATTTGTGTTGTTATCCATTTTTTGTCTTTTTGTAAGTTATTTCCTTAATAGATTTCAATCGCTTCCGAATAGGTTTGCCTGAGTTCGGGCTCCGGTTCCTGGGGTTTGTTGGCCGGAAATTTCTCCCAGTACCACTCCCGGTAGCAGAAATTGAGATGTGCCTTTTTATGGGGCATCTCAATAACACCCTGCAACTTAAACCCGACATGAATTTTATTCATCAGGGCTGCCATGGATTCGATGGCTCCTTCGCCGACCAGGCGGCCTACTTTGGGGTGGGCGAACAGCCAGCTCAGGATGCTCTGCATGGTCAGTGAGGGGAACTTTTTCTCCCTGTCTGTGGGGGCGATAAAAAGATGGGTGCCATAATCTGTTGGCAGCACATCGAAATAGTTGCCGACGACATCGCGGGTAGCCCAATAGACCTCCATATTGAAGGTCGGAATGCCGTTGATCTCGCCGATGTAAGCATGACCGGCTTTGTCGGCAAGCAGACTGCGGTAAAATTGCTCCAGCCGGGGGAGATCCCAGTTCATCTGCCAGATGGCTTTGGCATGATCCCGGTGAAACCAGCGGTGTACCATCTCCAGATCGCGGTCCAGATCAAAAGGCCGAATGCTGACCGTCACCTGCTCCTTGGCGTAAGTTTTGGAAAATACCGGCGCAAGTCCCTGTGGTCTTAATAGCGCGGCATCCCAATAGACCTCCTGGAGTGGATTGGGAATGCTGCAGCTGCCCTTTGCGGAATCCTTGGCGAAGCGGTCCCGGATGTTAAAATGACGCGCGGCAATAAGAAAGGCGGCTCGTTCATCTTGCTGTTTGCGGGATCGCCGCTGATAATACTGATAAGTCAATGTGATCAGCGCTTCTTCATCCTGTAAGCCATACCGCCCGATCAGGCCAATCAACGGGAACAGATGACCAATCAGGACGAGCTCAATCCATTGGGATCTGGCTGCGGGATCGTCGCCGGATATTTCCTTCCCCTCGATTGCCGCCGGAAATCCATTTTCATCGACCGTAAGGACGGCGTCCAGCTGCTTGTAGCCCAAAATCCGGAGGTATTGGTGAAACCAGTGCAACACGGCGTCCCGGCGGTGGAGCCGTCGGCTTGTGCTGTATTGCTCGATATACCGGAGTGCAGGGGCTAACTGCTCCTCGGGCATGTAGGATGAGGTCAAAGCGGCAATCGCTGGGGTATCAGCGCGGGGCTGCGGGACTGCTGCTGCCGCTTGTTCAGCGCCTGCTGTTACACC
>NZ_DATMTE010001050.1:0-2210 GCF_035564935.1 Chitinophaga sp.
CTTTTAGGCTATGAACGCAGGTATCTTCTTACAAAGCACCCCCCTCCTGGATAACACCTATTTCGAACACACCTTAATTTTCATTGCCGAAAAGAATGAAAAAGGCGCCCTGGGGTTTGTGATCAATAAAGTATTCCCGCGTACCATAAATGAACTGGAGCAATTCAAAAACGGTATTCCCTTCCCGTTGTACGAGGGTGGGCCGGTAGACCAGGAGCATCTTTATTTTATACATCAGCGTCCTGATCTTATACCGGGAGGCGCACCGGTAAGCGGCAACATTTGTTTTGGCGGTGATTTTTCCACGGCTATAAAAGGGATCAACAACCATACCCTAACCGCTAACGATATCAGGATATTTATCGGGTATTGCGGCTGGGATGCAGGGGAACTTGAAGCAGAGATCAGGGAAGGCTCCTGGCAGGTGATAGAGGAAGCCGCGTTATTTGGATATTAAAGCCGGCAGCAAAAATAATTGCACGGATCACTACCTACTTATTATTTTTTGCCATAGTTTGCAAAATAATCCGGCCTTTAAAGATAATTGTCATCCAACCAAACATACCAGGAAAAGGAACTGCTTTTGCGCATTGCTGAGGGAGATGAAGCAGCTTTCACTACCCTGTTTAATCTTTATTCCACGCCACTGGCCACTATCGCTTTGCGTATGCTTCAAAGCGAGCCTGCAAAACAGGAGGTGTTACAAGAGGTTTTTATTAAGATATGGCTGAACCGGGACCGGCTAACATACATACAGCTCCCGGGCCCCTGGCTCAGGAAGATCACTATCCATGAATGTTTGCAATATCTCCGTAAAACTTCTTTGTACCACTCAAAGCTGGAAGATCTTAAACAGGAAGATGCCAGTTTTAACCAGGCGCTAAACGCCATTTCCGTCAAAGAAATACAACATGCGGTGAAGCGCGCGCTCCAGGCAATGCCTCCCCAACGCCGCACCATTTATGAACTGAGCAGGGAAAAAGGAATGCCTACAAAAGCAATAGCCGCCCGGCTTGGCCTTTCAGACGGGTATGTACGCAATGCGCTGAGCGCCGCCCTTCAAACTATCCGGAGCTTCCTGCCACCCGCCATCCGGTTACCCGTTATTATTATTTTTTTATTTTTTTAGCGATCGATAGTGACAAGTCATTTTCCCGTGCATCTTATTATCAGAGTATGGACAATACACGCATATATTATCTTACCGGGCGGTACCTGGAAAAGAACCTGAGCGAAACAGAACAGGAAGAGTTCCAGCGCCTGTTACAGGCCCCGGATCAACAGGAGGCGTTACAGGCTGCCTTTGAGCAACTGGCGGAGGAACTGGATATGAATATGACGCAGGACCAGGCCTTACTGCCGCTATTGCACCAGGCATTAAACAGCGATAAGCCGGTTCGCCGCGTTCATTTCCTGCCACGCTGGAGTTGGGCCGCCGCTTCGGTGTTGCTGCTGCTTGCTGCCGGTACCTACTATTGGACGGCCAGTAAAAAAAATACGCCACCGGCGGTTATTGCAGCTACCACCACGGATATAGGTCCTGGCAGGGAGGGCGCTACCCTTACCCTGGGGGATGGCGCTAAAATAAAGCTGGATAGTCTCGGCAATGGCGTCATCGCCAAACAGAATGGTGCGCAGATAGTGCTGGCAAACGGCAAGGTGGCGTATGATCCTACCGGTAATACCGGCGAAGAAGTTGTATTTAATACGATGTCTACTCCCAGGGGCCGGCAATTCCGGCTTACATTACCCGATGGCACACAGGTATGGCTGAATGCAGCCAGCTCGGTGCGGTACCCGACGGTATTTTCCGGCAGGGAAAGAATAGTGGACGTTACCGGCGAAGCCTACTTCGAAGTAGTGAAAAACCCGGCAATGCCCTTCAGGGTGAGGGTAAACAATAAAGCGGAAATAGAAGTGCTGGGCACCCATTTTAATGTGAATGCCTATGAAAATGAACAAGCTATTGCCACCACGCTGCTGGAAGGGGCTGTGCGGGTTGCTGCTGCCAGCCGGCATTTACCGGAAGTGGTGCTTCATCCCGGCCAGCAGGCGCAATTAAGCAATGCCAGTGAAACGGGGATTAAAGTTGTTAAAAATGCAAATACAGAAAAAGCGATCGCCTGGAAAAATGGCCTGTTTTATTTTGATGGCGCCACATTGGCCGAGATCATGCGCCAGATGGAACGTTGGTACGATATAGAAGTAGT
>NZ_DATMTE010001051.1:0-14140 GCF_035564935.1 Chitinophaga sp.
TATATAAAATTTTAACGCTCATCTTCTCCTGTTTTATGCTTTTGTAACCCGGCGGTTTTTATCGTATTGGATCACCGGCGCTTCTGTAAAAGGAAGCTTGATGGAAAAGGAACTTCCTTTATGCAGTTCACTTTCCACTTCAATAAATCCCATGTGCGACTGTACAATATGCGATACATAGCTGAGGCCCAGGCCATATCCTTTTATATTGTGCCGGTTGCCGCTGGGCACCCGGAAAAATTTCTCAAAGATCCTGCTCTTGTATTCACGGGCAATGCCTACACCGTTGTCGGTTACACGCAGTTCCAGGTATTGTTTGTGATCAATGATGTGGATCAGGATATTGGGGTCCTGGGCGCTGTACTTTAACGCATTATCCAGCAGGTTATACAGTACGCTGGTCATATGCAGTTTGTCGGCAGTGATGGTAAAGTTATGGCCGGTTCTTTTTAAAGTAGTAACGGCGCGTTGTTTTTCGAACTGCAGTTTCATGGAGATCATTACACTGCGGGCCAGGTCGGTAAGGTCAAAAGGTTCTTTGTTCAAAGGAATTTCCCTGTTCTCAAACATCGACAGCTTCAGTACTTTATCTACCAGTAAAGCCAGCCTGTTCATTTCATTGGCAGATATATCCAGGTATTCGAGCGTGGTTTGCAGGTCTTCCAGTGCATCAAAATTCCTCAATGCCTCAATAGCTACGCTCACTGTTGCAATGGGTGTTTTCAGCTCATGGGTCATGTTGCTGATAAAATCATTTTTCAATTGCGCCAGCCGTTGTTGTTGTTTAAGGTTCCGGTATAGCAGGAGGAAGGAGAAGATAGTAACTGCCAGCAGGAAGAATGATACCAGTATAGGCTGACTGATCCGTTTCAGCAGGTACCAGGTATTATTGTCGAACGTTACGGAGTAGTTCATTGGTTTGGTAAAGCCAATGGTAACGGTGTTGCCGTCAATGTCGTCCGGGAAGGTGCTATACATCCGGGAGGTATCAAAAGGAGTGGCATTCACTACGAAAGGAACGTTGATCTTTTCCCGTTCCAGCGCCTGTCGGTACCGGTCTACCACTTCCTTTACCGTGATGGAGTCCCGGAGGGAATCTACCCCGGCCAGGAACTGAACAACACCGGCGGCGGGCATTGCCCTGGCTACATCGTATCGTACATTCATGGAGGTATCGTCGGCTGGTACGGATGCTGTATTTAACGCCACTACCATGGTGCGTTTAAACCCCCGGACCATGTGGCCGGGCATCGCGGAATCCCTGATTCCTTCCTGCAGTACATTGGAGATACCCGTCATACCTGCACGGCCCTGCACCCGCAGGCTGATATTGGAATCCAGGTTCAGCTTCACCGCCTGCAGGCGGAAAATAGTTTCCCTGAAAAGGATATTGGTGCGTACGGTGAACAACCGTTTCTCTTCCCTGTAATTATTACTTAGCCAGTATGCCTGGAAAGCAGTGATCAGCAAGATGGTTAGCGCAATCAGGAAAACAGTAGCCGGTATGGAAAGTTTATATCGCACTAAATTGATTGAATGGTAAGAAATAACAATACTACGGCAAATGTATCATTTCCTGCTTCGGGAACCCGGAAACATTAACCTAAATTAACATTAAATCAAGTCATGTTAACGGCTGTTTCAGCGGGAAGGAAATAGCTTTATATTCTTAAAAGTATATAACATGAAGAAAATAATTTTTACGCTGGCAGCCGGCGGATGCCTGTTAACTGCACATGCCCAGCAGCAACAGGGGCGCGTGCTTTACGAACGCACGGTACAAATGCAGCTGCGTATGATGGGCATAGCAGCCGGCGCAAATGCGGATGCAGTACCGGATAACCTGCTGCCGCATTCCCGAAAAGATAAACTGGAGGTATTGTTTGGCAACGGGCAGATGCTCCGCCGCGCCGTGGAAGAAGAGGCCCCCGAAGAATTTGCAGCCGAAGGCGGTATGCATGTACGCATGATGGTGGCAGGCGACAATGAGGTGAGTTACACCAGCTTTTCAAGCAACCGGGTAGTGGAACAGCGGGAGTTTGCAGCGAAGAACTATATCATTACAGACAGTATTCAGCCGCTCAGCTGGAAGATGACCGGCGATACCCGCACCATCCTCAATTATCCCTGCCAGCAGGCCGTTGCACAACGTATTGGCAAGCGGCAGATGAGCACTATAGAAAACGGGCAAATGAAAAGCAAAGAAGTGGCGGATACTGCCAACATCACTGCCTGGTTTACACTGGCTGTTCCGGTGCCGGCCGGTCCTGATTTCCAGGGACAGCTTCCCGGCCTTATCCTGGCTATCGATATCAATAACGGCGCTACCGTTTACCAGGCGCTGGAAATATCTCCTGAAACAGATCTTGCTGCTATCAGGGCGCCTTCCAAAGGAAAGAAAGTAACCGGGGAAGAATTTAATAAAACAAGGGAGAAACTGATGGCGGAAATGCAACGCAACGGAGGCGGTATGATGCGGGCTACAAGGATTGGCCAGTAAATAAATAACAGCAGGAGGGCCGGAAAATTCCGGCCCTTTTTTACATCACTCTTCTAACGCCGTATCATCCTGATACCCGGCATGGCGGCACTTGAAAGGCCGTTTTTACTAAGACTATAAGTAAAACTTAACAGGAAAAAACGTTGCAGGTTCCTGACGCGGCTGTCTTCAATATAATTCTGGTTGGTACTGCGGTTGATGCCCACATTTTCATTGAGGATATCAAATGCGCTCAGCTTCAGTTCTCCCCGGTTAAAGCGCAGGAACTGCCGGCTTACAGACGCATTCCACAACGGCACTTTTGCATTGAAACCCTCTGTACGCCGACTGTTGACCACATAATTAAAGCTGGTGCTGATATAGAAATTGGCCGGCAGCTGCCAGTTCACTTCCCCCTCATACTGCTGCATAAAGTAACCGCTGTTGAGTGCAGGCTGCAGGGAATAAGTGGTGTTGTAATAATTGATGCCTGCGTTGAATGAAAGATCGAGTTTGTCGGCAGGGTTAAGATCAAAGCGCATGGCGGGCCCCAGCGAAACAGTACTGATGCCGTTAGCTGCTTTGTTGATGAAC
Source organism: Chitinophaga sp. (assembly GCF_035564935.1). Classification (GTDB taxonomy): domain Bacteria; phylum Bacteroidota; class Bacteroidia; order Chitinophagales; family Chitinophagaceae; genus Chitinophaga. The sequence goes on from NZ_DATMTE010001051.1 coordinate 3,074, forward strand.
TGTTTGGTTTTACTGTAGCCCACATTGCTGCTGAAATTCACTGTGCCTTTCAGGGCGCGGAGAGGCAGCCCGAGGCTGATACTGCCGGACATGTTAAAAACGCCGTTCACATTCACGGGGCGACTGCGCTTAATGCCAAGACTGTCCACTACATCATCGTTTACTATTTTGTTTTGCGTTTCCCGGATATTAAAAAATGCAAAGAGGTTTTTGTTCCTGAATGGATTTACAGAGATGAAGTTCAGCTGTACTGCATGTGTCAGTTCCGGTTTCAGATCGGGGTTTCCTTCGCGGATATTGAGCGGGTCGCTGATATCCGGTACAGGCTGCAACTGGGTCATATCAGGCTGGTTGGTAATGGCAGCATAGTTGATACTGAGGTTGCGGTAACGGGTAAAGTCATACTGAAAACGCAGCGATGGCAGCAGGTTATAAAACGTTTGGCGGATCACGGAATCTTTTTTCCCTGCAATGATGGTGCCTTCCAGCGAGGCGTCCTGCCAGTTAAGGCCGGCAGCGAGACTGAAGTTTTTCTGTTTGGTGCGCAGGCGGATACCGGCGTTGGTATAGCGGTAGGTATTCTCGAAATTGTTTGTGAGTACGGGATTCAGCTGGTCAAATTTCCCGTTGCTGCCGTTGTAGTCCCAGGTGGTTTTATCGGAGGTAGTTTTCGTATAGCTGTTACCGATACTGAACTCCAGGAGGGAATGTTTGAATAACGGTTCCGTATATACGGCGCGGGCGGTATAACTGTTCATATTGCCGGATATGGTGTTCCGTTGGTGGATGGAGTCGTAACCGGGTTGTGAAGCAGCACGGTTATAGAAGTGGTTCACAGACAGGAGGCTGCCGTTGCTTTCGCTTTTATTGGCGCTGTTTTGCAGGGCCAGTGAAAAGGTTCTGCCTTTATGCTGAAATTTTTTTCTGAATAGAATATCATTGCGCAGGTTACTGCCATGACCGGTGGAATAGTTGTTGCTGAAGCCTTCATTAGCCAGCTGCTGATCTTCCGAAAGGGTTTCATAGGTACTGTTGTTGTTGTTGCGGTTTTCCTGGTATCCCAACGAGGAGGAAATCTTAACCGAGTGCAGGGAATCGATCCGGATATCGGCGCCGAGATTAAGGCGGTGGGTATTGTTCAGGTTATTGCTGGCAGCATGCTGGTTATAGAAATAGGAGGAATCCGGCAGGAAGTACTGTCGCCGTGTATCGCTTTCCTGTTGAGGGTTATAGTGATTGTAGAAATAACTGCTGGTGAACTCGGTTTTTTTTCCGATGATGTTGTTATAATTGAGCCCGCCGCCCCATACGGTATTGATGCCATTGCCGCTGCCATTGCTCATGAATGCGGCGGCAGCGTCGTCGCTGCTCATGGTGAAGCTGGCATTACCGCTGCCGCTTTGCCGGAGCTGGTTCAGTTCCCCGCTGAAGTTCATCATATCCATAAAGGAGAATCCTTCCGCATTGGTATTGTTGGCCATGCCGATGGCGGAGAGTTGTCTTGCGCCTTTGAAGGAGTTGATATTGAAACGTCCTTCGTACCGGTCGCGGGTACCTGCACCGGCCATGGCTTTGCCAAACATGCCTTTCTTTTTGTCTTGTTTCAGTTTCAGGTTGATTGTTTTTTCGCTGTTGCCGTCGTCGAAGCCGGTGAGCTGCGCTGCATCGCTGAGGCGATCGTATACCTGCACTTTGTCTATCGCATCGGCGGGCAAATTTTTGGTGGCCATTTTAGGATCATTGCCAAAAAACTCTTTACCGTCTACCAGTACACGGTTTACTTTCTGGCCCTGTGCTTTTACGGTGCCATTTTTTTCCACCTGTACACCCGGCAGTTTTTTCAGCAGCTGTTCCACGTTGGAATTTGGCGGTGTTTTAAAAGAGCCTGCGTTGTATTGAATGGTATCGCCAACAAGCGTTACCGGTGGCGCTTCGCCGGTGATCTCCACTTCATTCAGATGAATGCTCAGGTCGTGCAGGATAAGGGAAGGAAAACTGGCTACCGGTGTTGCTGCGCTGATAGTGACGCGGCGTTGCAGGGAATGGTATTTTACGTGCGTGATGAGCAACCGGTATTCGCCGGCGGGAACATTTGTAATTTCAAAGTATCCCTTTTCATTGGTCATGGTAAAGGATACCAGCGAGGAATCTTTTTGCAGCAACAGGGTGATGGTGGCCGATGCCACGGGGCGACCGGCACTGGTATCGGCTACTGTTCCTTTGATCACACCATTTTTCTGTGCGTTGGCTGCAACGGATAAACAGCAGGCAAGCAGCCACAGGTAGATTTTTTGCATAGCGGACATTTACTTTGTAACCGAAAGTAGGTCCGCGTTCCGCAAAAGCAGGTTAACAAGCCTTGCATTAATGTTAAGGAAGGTTAATGTATTGAGTAATTCTATAACTCTAATCCGGACTTCATTTTCTTTAATTCTTCGTCGTAAGTAGCCTTCATCTTGGCATTTTCAGCAAAATTGACCGCCATTGCCTGGTACCTGCATGCCCGCTTACGTTTTCCGAGTTTGTAATAACTTTTTGCCATCGTATTCAAAATACCGGGTTGGTTTTTCTTCAGCGCCAGTGAGGTTTTACCCAAAGCAATACTCTTTTGATAATCTTCCCGGTTACGGCCGTATGCTAAGAATTTGCCGGCTGCATTATTCACTATTTGAGTCATGTAATCCGAATAGGGGCTATGTGTTGCTTTCAGCTGATCATAGTGCGCCTTATCTTTTATACTGTCATTTTTCCCGGTCAGGTAAGGCTGCATTCTTTCCCGGTACAGCAGTTGATTATTTGTATTTACCTGTGGCAGCAGGCCGGGCAATGTGGAATCTGAAAAAGAACGAAGCTCCTGCAGCAGGCCGGCGCTGTCTTTTGCTGAAATAAAATATTGCATGCGGAACCCGAAAAATGATAGCGGAAACCGGATGGTCTGGTATTTCATTCCTTTGGCCTTTGCTGTTGCCAGGTCCAGCTCCTGCCGGTTCCTGCTGCTGATAGCATTTATAGTGGTAGCTACAATGGCGTTGGCATAGGCAATGCTCAGGGTCTCCATCGGCTCGTCTGCTGATTCATACCTGTGAAACAGGTCCTGGTTAGCCTTTATAAAATCAAATGAGGTTGATTGGGCATCTTTCAGGTGCCGCAGTATAAAGCGTGCAACCGTTGGTGTGATACCGGCAGGCGTAAGTAAACTAACGTATTGATCCAGTACGGATGCTGTTTCTTTTATCATACCAAGGGAGTCGAGCTTATTGATATACTTTACGAGGAACGCTTTGTTGCGCCGGTTCGTTTCGTACATCTTTTTCCAATCTTCAATAGTATAATTGCTTTGTGCATATTGCATTGCCAAATGGCCCAATTGCAGGAATATGCCGGGATCAGCGTTGTATCCTACGCCTCTGTGAATGATCTGTCCGGAGCTATTCAGGAAAAGATAAGTAGGATAACTGTTAACCTGGTATTTTTCCGCGATGCCCCTGCCATTGCCTGCCTCTGCATTTATCCTGTAGTTAATAAAATTTTCATTGTAGAAATCGCCTACCGCCGCCATAGGAAATATTTCCTCCGTCATCTTTTTGCAGGGCACGCACCAATCAGTATATACATCAATAAAAATGGTTTTACCGGTTGTTTGGGCGGTTTGCAGTATTTCTTCGAAACTCTTGCTGGAAAAGCGTATGCCGGCGGCAGACTGCGCACCCGAAAAAAGCGGGCGCTGTAGCAGGCAGAAAAGAATGATTGGAATGAATCTGAGTTTCATAACATGGCGGATGTTAAATGAAACTAAAAATACAGTTGTTTACGTTACCATGCAAGATAGAAAGAAATATTGCCCACCTCGTGATGTGATACGCCATTAATTACAGGCGACATGGTTCTTTGTGTAAGCGAGAATCCTACTTTCCCATATACGGCTACCAATCCGCAGTCGATACCAGCCAGCAGTTTATTATTCGCAAAAGTTGGCTGATTTTTTTGGGCAGGTTGCCCTTCGTCTTCCAGTGGCGCCACTCCTTTTACAAGGGCATTTGTAAACATCAGCTCCAGGCTGGGCCGGATAATACCATACAATTGCCAGTGCTTTGTAGTGGCGTATTGGGGAATGTACCCGTTATAGTAAGGTGTCATTTTACCGATCCTGATCAGTGAATACAGGGCGAAGCCGTTCAGCATGGTACCGGCGTATACCTGTCCGCCTGCTGTTACCTCCGCGATCTTTTTAATGGCCGCTACTTGTTTTTCTGCAGTAAAATTAAGATTGAGCAGTAGTTTATTCCCGATCTGGTTACGCCATCCCCTGGGGCGTTCGAAACCAAGGATCCGGTGGGCAAGCGTTTGGGTTTCTTTTGCCAGCGCCCAGGGGCCCATTACACCGGCGAACCATTCTGTTTGCAGGTTGTATTTATGCACCGGGTTGGCAGAGTGAATGGTATGTGTGAGGAACAATCCGCCGGCATAGGAGAAATCGCCGGGTACCGGCTGTATCCTCCGCAGGTCTTTCGGGGTGAACATCACCTGCATAAATCCCCACCCATATGTATTAACGCTTTCTTTACCGGCTTTGGGCATCCACCGGTCGAAGGAGCGGGGTGGCCGGCTACGGGTATAGAACAGGTCGAAGCGCGTACCGTTGGTATATGCCTGATCCGTTCCATTACCATTCAGGTTAATGAAGTCATTGTCTTCGTAAAAGCGGAACAACCGCGTGTTATCATCGGAAGTCTGTGCTCTCAGATCATCCCGGGGTATACCTATTAAGCCACAGTAAATGAATACTGATAAGATCGTCTTTTTCATCTTGTGCCCGACATCTGTACAAAGATCGTATAATGAAGATAAATAAAGATGATTGTCCTATAAGTTTTATTGATAACAAAAGCCGGCTGTTATCAACCAGCTTTTCATCTTAAAAAGATCATGAAAAGATAATAAGGTTATTCTGCTTTCAGACTTTTCACCGGGTTGGCCAGTGCTGCTTTTACGGATTGAAAGCTTACGGTAATGAGTGCAATCAGCATGGCGGCCAGGCCGGCCACTACAAATATCCACCAGGAAACAGGGGCGCTGTAGGCAAATCCCTGCAACCATATGTGCATGGCATACCAGGCAATGGGAGATGCCAGCAGCGTTGCAATGAAAACGTAGCGGAGGAAGTCTTTGCTCAGCAGGGCGGCAATATTGCTTACGCTGGCGCCCAGCACCTTGCGGATACCGATTTCTTTGGTACGCTGCCGGGCCGTAAAAGCGGCGAGGCCGAATAAACCAAGACAGGAAATAACAATGGCGATGGTCATGCCGGTGTTCATCAGTTGTTCCATCCGCCGTTCCTGTTCGTAAAATTTGCGGATGGTATCGTCATAAAAGTGATAATCGAATTTTTCATTGGGATAGATCTCCTCATATACTTTTTTTATATCGCTGATGGTGTGTTGAAGCTGTTCCCCGCTATAACCTGCGAGTGTCAGTTTTACATTTACAAAACGGCATACCTCCCGGGAAGAAACGATGAAAACCGGTTTGATCCGGTCGCGGAGGGCCAATGCGTGAAAGTCGGCTACTACGCCGGCTACGGGGATGATTTTCCGGGAGGGGCCATCGCTGATACCCGATTGTACAAATTTACCTACTGCATCTGCCGGGGTTTTAAAGCCCAATGCTTTGGCACAGGTTTCATTGATCAATACTTCACTGATGGTATCGGTAGTACGCAGGTTCCTGCCGGCTACCAGTTTTAGCTGGTATAGCGGTACATAATTTTCATCCCCAAATTCCAGATGGCAATCTGCCTCCATTTCGTTTTTGTCCGTGTACTTCAGGAAGGTGCCCCAATGATGTTCATCGGAGGGCGGTCCCTGGCTCAGGCTTACCATTTCTACCTGCGGCAGCAACCGGATCTTGTCTGCCAGCACGCCCGGAAGGGTTTTGGCATAGGCCCGGTTCGTGTCAAAGGTGACGATCGCATCTTTCTTAAATCCAAGATCTTTGTTCAGCATATACCTGATCTGGTTATTGATCACCAGGGAACCGATAATAAATACCAGGGAGATGGTAAACTGGAAAACCACCAGGCCTATACGAAGATATCCCCGTTGGTTTCCTTTAAGCCCGGTGCTTCCTTTGAGACTTTGCACCGGTTGAAAGGAAGACAATATTTTTGCAGGATACAGGCCGGATAATAAAGTGGTGAACAAAGTAAGCAGTAAGAGAAACAGGAGGGTAGGCCAGCTGAATAAATGCAGCGACACACCGTTGGGCATAAACGAACTGAATGCCTGCAGTAAGGGTTTCACTGCTAAAAGCGACAGCAGCACGGCGGATGCGGTAAGCAGGAACGTTTCCGTAAGGAAATACATGACCAGGCTTCGTTTATTGCTGCCCAGCACTTTCCTGATCCCTACTTCCCTGGACCGTTCTACCGATTGTGCGGTAGAGAGATTAATAAAATTGATGGCGGCAATTACCAGTATAAACAGCGCGATGGCCATGAGCCCGTACATGGTAGGCAAATGCGCCCGGCGACCGAAATCATCTGTATAGTCGCTGTTAAAATGAATATCCCGCAATGGCTGCAGCCGGAATACCTTGGTTTCTCCTGCGGCCACCATCACACGCTCAGCGGCGAAGGCGGCCAGTTGCCTGTTGAGTTGCACCGTATCTGTTCCGGGGTTTAATTTCACATATGCCTGGGTGCCTCCGAACATGCCCCATTGATCGAACCCAAATTGATTTTTGAACGGGCTGTTCTTTATAGTAGCAAAGGAAATAAAATCGTTGAAGATGAGGTCACTGTTTTGTGGCAGGTCTTTCACAATGCCAGCTACTGTTAACGGGATAGAATCGTCATAGTTAACTATTTTCCCAAGGTAATTTTCCGCCGGCAGATCACCGAAATATTTCGCGGCTTTACTGGCAGTGAGCACTACTTTGAATGGGTCCTGCAGTGCTGCTGCAGGTTTGCCGGCCAGCCAGGTATATTGGAACACGCGGAAATATTCGGGGTAAGCAATTACTACATCGGGTTTATTGCCGCTTTCAAATTTCTTTATTACGCCATTGCTGCCGGTAACGGAGGTTTTGGGATAAACAGGATGAATGGCTGCCAGCGTTTCAATGCCGCTGAACCGGCCGGTTAATGCTTCCGGGGCCGGGTCCGGTACGCTGGATATTTTATGAATGCCCCGCTCCGGTGAACCAATCTCTGATACTACCCGGTAAATATTTTCTTTGCCGGGGTGGAAGTTATCATAGCTCAGCTCAAAATGAACGCTGAGAAAGATCACCAGGCAGGCGCTGATGCCCAGGGCAAGGCCTGTCACATTGATAGCCGCGTAAACCTTGTTGCGGAGCAAATTTCTCCAGGCTATTTTTATATAACTTTTGAGCATAACAGGAATTATGTGGGATGCATTACCAGGGAATGAAAAATATGCCATTAATAACGGGCATTGATACTGATATTGTTACGATTTTTGTTATCATGTAAGTTGTCCGCTTGTGTAACCGGAGTGTCCGGAAACGAACGCGGGAACATTTTAAGCAATTGTACGTTAATCATTGTTCACCGTCTTTTATGTATTATGACAACCGTAGCGCTTCACAGTTCCGCAGGCAAATGGGTAATGGTAACCACCATCCTTGCATCCGCCATGGCTTTTATTGATGGTACGGCACTAAATGTAGTGTTGCCGGCGCTGCAGCAGAGCCTGAAGGCATCGGCTGCTGAATTGTTCTGGGTCTTGAATGCCTATATGCTGATGCTGGCTTCACTTATATTGATAGGCGGTTCGCTGGGCGACCGGTTGGGTCGCAAAAAGGTTTTTATGGCCGGTATTTTTGTGTTTATCCTGGGCTCCACCGCCTGCGGGTTTGCCGGTAGCGCCACCATGCTCATTGTGTTCCGGATGATACAAGGTATAGGCGGCGCCCTGATGATTCCGGGAAGTCTTTCCCTAATTACCTCTTCCATTAATGAAAATGAAAGAGGAAAGGCGATCGGTACCTGGTCTGCCGTTACTACGCTGGTTACCATGGGCGGCCCGGTGCTGGGCGGCGCCCTGGCAGATGCGGGGCTATGGCGGTATATCTTTTTTATCAATGTACCCATTGGTATAGTGGCGCTGGTGTTCCTGGCCTGGAAGGTGAATGAAAGCAGGGAAACGGAGGGCGATCAGCGGCTCGATTTCCCCGGGGCGGTGCTCACCGCAGCAGGACTGGCACTGCTCACTTTTGGGTTCCTGCGTATGCCATCGCTGGGGTTTGGTAACCCGCAGGTGTATGGTACTATTGCGGGAGGGATACTACTGCTGGTGATTTTTATGGTAGTGGAAAACAAAAGCCGGCACCCGATGCTGCCGGTGCGGCTCTTTAAGAACTTAACATTTACAGGTACCAACCTGCTTACCTTCTTTTTATATGCGGGTCTTGGCGCCGGCATGTTGTTCCTTTCCCTGGATATGGTGCAGGTACAGGGCTACAGCCAGTTGCAGTCGGGGCTTACCTTTTTGCCGTTTACGGTGCTGATGATCCTCATTGCGCGTTTTGCCGGAAGTATGGCTGATAAATATGGCCCGCGTTTATTCCTGGTAGCGGGTCCCTGTATTGCCGGCGTTGGTTTGCTGTTACTGTCTTTTGTAAAACAAACACGTGGTGCGGAAGCATACTGGACTACCTTCTTCCCGGGCATTGTGGGATTGGGGTTGGGTATGTCGTTCACGGTGGCGCCGTTAACTGCCACGGTAATGGGGTCGGTGAGTGATCATTTATCGGGCACTGCTTCGGGGGTGAATAACGCGGTGACCCGTATTGCCGGTGTTTTTGCCAATGCCATTTTCGGTGCACTGGCAGTGCTTTTTTTCTCGGGCGCGGTGCAACGGGAAATCCGCGTGTTGCCGTTAAACGCTTCGCAGAAAGAGGCAGTGGTGGCGCAAACGGTGAACCTGGGCAATGCTACCGTACCTGCTGATATTGACAGTATACATCACCACATGATCCGTAAAGTGTATAAGGATGGGTTTATTACCGCTTACGGACGCATCATGCAGTTATCTGCCGGTCTTGCTTTCCTGGGCGGCCTGATGGGTTTCCTGTTTATCCGTAAACCGCCGGCCAAGGAGTAATGGTTTACGGGTGTTGTCTTTCTGCATTTGCGTCTGATGTTTACCCGAACACAATCCGGTGTACCGCCCAGCGCCATGTTTCCAGCACTGCTTTATTATCCAGCTGGCAGAGGTCTTTCAACACGGTAACAGATTCTATCCCAAAAAAAACAGCCAGGGCATTTACCATGCGCTGAAAGGTAGCAGGAGGCAGTGTTTTCCGCAGTGGCTTCAGCGCTTCGGTGATCAGTACAATACGCCGGCCCGCCCTGGAGTAGCCCGTTTCCGGGTGAATGGATTCCGATATCACAGAACTGAGGAATAACCTGAACTCCGTTTCATTTTTTGTAAAGAGATCGAAGTGATAATCGATCAGTTTATTAAGCCTTGCTTTCAGGTCTTTTTCAGAGATGCCTGCGAACAGGTCGTCGCTTGTTTGGGCTTTCAGTTGTAACGAAGCTTCCCGCTTCAAGGAAGAGGTACCTGTAAAATAACGGTAGGCCGTAGCTTTGGAGATGCCGGCTTCTTTAGCTACCAGTTCCACACTGATCTCTTTTCCCTGCAGGAGCAGCGTGTTAGCCACTGCCAGCAGCTTTTCCCTGGTCTTTAATTTTTGTTCCACCCTGCCATCGTCCAATGATAATTTCCCCATGCCTGTAAGTTTGATGTTTGAATTATGGTGTAAAGATATTATTTTCGTGAGACAAAAGTCTCATTAATAATGAAGCAACAAATAAAAGTAAGAGGAATCAACTTGGTATTCGATGATCATGGAAGCGGGGAGGTGGTGGTATTTGTTCACGGGCAGCCATTTAACCGCAGCATGTGGGATCAGCAGGTAGGGGCTTTCAAAACCGGCAGGCGGCTGATAATACCCGACCTGCGGGGGTACGGAGAAAGCAGTATTCCTTCCGGCACCACGCTGCTGGACGAACTGGCGCTGGACCTCATTCATTTGCTGGAGGCATTACAAATTACGAAGGCCACTTTCGTGGGACTTTCTATGGGCGGGCAAATACTTTTTGATCTGTACCGTTTAGCGCCACAGTTGTTTCACGCCATGGTACTGGCAGATACGGATGCAAAGGCGGAGAGCGCGCAAAGTTACCAGGCGCGGTTGCAGTTGGCAGATGATTTAGCGGAGAAAGGAATGATGTTTTATACCGCGCAACACTTGCACCGGTTTCTCGGTAAAAAAACGATGGCAACGCAACCTGCGGTAGTGAAGCGCCTGCGAGAGATGATGGAAAGCACCAACCCGCTGGGCGCTGCCGCAGTACAAAGGGGCAGGGCCGAAAGAAGGGATCATACGGCTATGCTACCGCATATTTACTGCCCGGTGCTGGTTATAGTAGGGGAAGAAGACGGGTTTACACCGGTAGCCGTGGCGGAGGGCATGCAGCAGCAGATCAGCGGTGCGCAACTGGCGGTGATAAAGGATGCATCACATATGCCCAACATGGAACAGCCGGAAATATTTAACCATCACCTGGAATTGTTTTTACAAACAAATGCATAACCCCGTTATCCATCTCCATAAAAAAATAACTTTCTAAATTATTTTATTATCTTTAAGGGAGATATTATCGCTGCAGTTATGCAGCTTCCTGCCTTTATTCATTCCATGCATCTTCCCTTTATTCATTCCATGGATCTTTTTGAGCAATAAACCAGTTTAAAAACCAACACCTGATTTGCTATGAAAAAAAAGGGATTTCTGATCGACATGGACGGCGTCATCTACAAAGGCAGCGAACCAATTCCCGGGGCTGTAGAATTTATTAACGGGCTGAGAGATAAAGGGCTGCCCTTCCTTTTTCTTACCAACAATAGCCAGAGAACCAGCAGGGACGTATGTTATAAGCTGAACAAAATGGGCTTTAAGGTAAATGATACCGATATTTTCACCTGTGCAATGGCTACCGCGAGATACCTGGCATCAAAAAAAGAAAATGGTACGGCA
>NZ_DATMTE010001052.1:0-6752 GCF_035564935.1 Chitinophaga sp.
AAATTAAAACTGGTTTGAAATGATTTTGTCCTTTCCTGCCTGTTATCACCAATAAGGTGTTTGTACCAGGTTGGGATTGGTCAGCATGTCATAATCCTGGATGGGGAACAGGTAATCTCTCAATCCGAATACCGGCTGATATACATTGGTGAGCTGGTAGAATCCCTGTACGGTGCGCTGTTTTGCATTCCATCCCTGGAACGGGCCGTTGAGTACTGCCTGCAGTTCTTTCCATCTCCGGAGATCCCATCCTGCCTGTCCTTCAAAGGCCAGTTCTATTCTTCTTTCCTGGTGGATGATGGCTCTTAATCCTTCTTTAGAACCGTATTTGCCGGGATTACGGGAGAAGTTGGACCATGCCTGTACTACTCCCGGTAAACCGGCTCTTTCCCTTACCTTGTCGATGTAGCTGTATACTTCCGTACCGGGACCGCTCACTTCATTCAGGCATTCTGCATACAACAGCCACAGGGCGGGTAAGCGCATGAAAGGCCAGGAATAATTGGTTTGCACGGTCGTTTGTCCGAAGGCGGTTTGCCATGGCACCAGTTTCTTTGGCCAGTAGCCGGTAACGTTATAACGGGTAGGGGTATACGCAGCAAAACCATTCACGGCGTTTACGTAGTTGGCATTGTTGTCGTCGGTATTAGCGGAGCCAAACCAGAGACTGCCATCAAAGGCAACATCTGCATAGTAACGCGCTTCCCGGTAGAAGTTACCGCGGGCAGTGACATAGCCTTTGCGGATATAATACTTGTGTGCATCATCGCCGGCCTGTGTTTTATAGCGGTTGGCGTAGTCCCAGGTTCTGTCTTCATTAATAGGTACGCCGTTTTGTGTATAAAACAGTTCGGATTGCGCCATTGGAACGGAGAAGTTGGAATACACGGCAAAGCCATTGGAGGCTGCATCTGCAGTTACTCTTGGTGAAGCCATGTATTGCCAGCCGAATTGCGGGTTGAGGGTCCATACCTGTTCCGTATTCCATGGGTCGGTAACGGCGCCCTGCAGCGTTACCAGTTGTTTGGTACTGTCGGACATATGTACAATTCCCCCGCTGGCCCTGAACTGGTAAATAGCTGCGCCGGTGGCCACGGCGGCGTCAATTGCTTCCTTACAGGCGGTGGCGGCCCGTTGCCATTTTGAGGCATCATAGGCTACGGGGAAAAGGCTTTGTCCTTCTTTACCTTTGATAGCTGCATAATCAGGGTTACCGTTAAACAACGGGCTTGCCTGTGTAGCCAGTACTTCTGCTTTCACAGCCTTTGCAATTACGGAAGTAATGCGTCCTGCTTCTGCGCCTGCATTCTGGATTACATCCGGCAGGTCGGGAATGGCCTGGTCCAGCAGGCTTACTACGTAGCCAAAGCAGGAGTCAACGGATTGCTGTTTCAGCCGGGCTTCTTCTGTGGGTGTGTTTACCGGTAATGCTACATCAGAAAGAGGAATAGGGCCATACATCCTGATGAGCCAGTAATGATAATACGCCTTCAGGAACTTTGCTTCCGCCACCCACCTGTTGCGTTGGAACTGCGGCAGATCCAGTGGCTGGTCTACGTTGTCGAGAAAGGTATTGCACATGCGGATGGATTGCCACAGGTTTAATCCCATGTTATAACCATCCCAGAAATTCAATATAGGATTGGGGCTGTTCTGCAACCCGCGCATTACATTGAAACCATTATCGCCGCCTGCGCCGCCAAGCGTGTTTTTATCCAGCAGGTCTATCGGGAAAATCACTTCCCCCGAGCTGGTGAAACCTGCATTGCGCCTTACATCCGCCAGGCCCTGCATATTGGAATAACAACCAAACAGGTAAGCCTGTGTTTCATTTGCATTGGCAAATGAGCTGTTCAGCGTAGCTACGTTATCCGGTGTTACATCTAAGTATTTTTTACAGGATACTGATAAGATGACCGGCAATACTACCAACAATGTTCTTTTAAAAAATCTCATTGTTTTATATTTTTTATACTTAGAAATTAAGATTTACACCCAGGTTGAACACTTTCTGGATAGGATAAGCAAAACCATTACCCGCCTGCTCCGGATCCCACAGTTTGAATTTGCTGAAGGTGAGCAGGTTCAGACCGCTGAAGTACACGCGGAAGCTGGTTAACTTCAGTGGGGCGATCCATCTTTTCGGCAATGAATAACCCATTTCAACAGACTTCAACCGCATGAAGCTACCGTCACGTAACCACCAGGTACTGCTTTGTTCGTTGTTGGCAATGTGCGTGGTAGACAGGCGTGGCCACAGGGCGTACAGGTTCTGATTTTCTTCAGACCAGTGATTGTCTGCATACACCTGCAGCAGTTGGGCGTTATCTGCAAATGGTGCTGTAGCCTTCGGATCAATGAAGAAAGATTCCCTTGCCAGGCCCTGGAAAAATGCGCTCACATCGAAGCTTTTATACCCGAATGAAAAACCGAAACCATAAATGATCTGCGGTGTGGTAGGCAAGCCGATAGGCACCTGGTCGTCCTGGTTAATTACGCCATCGCCGTTAATATCCCGGTACTTGATGTCACCGCCTTTTGGAAACTCGCTGCCAAAGTTTTGTACAGGTGAATTAGCTGCTTCCTTGTCATCTACAAAAAGTCGTTCCGCTACATATCCAAACTGCTGGTTAACCGGGTTACCGGTAGAGAAGCGGTATGCATATTTATACTCCGGTTCTTCATAATAGCGCACCTTGTTATCTGTTACCGTGAGGTTAGCCATCACAGATAACCACATATCTTTTGAAAAATTCTGTTTGTAATCGAGATGAAGATCGAAGCCTTTTGAATCTACTTTACCAAGGTTTGCCTGGAGGTTATTGGAGGCAGAACCTTCGATACCTGCAGTAACAGGGATATAGCCACGTTTGATCAGGATATTGTAACGGTTTTCGTTGTATACTTCGGCTGTTACATTCAGTTTATCCGCGATCGTCATTTCCACTGCGAGGTTACCTTTTTTAGAAGTTTCCCAGGTTACATCCGGGTTAGGGTATGCCTGTATGGTAGTGCCTTTGAGGCTAAAGCTGTTATTGGTGCCAAAAGTAGCGCCCGGACCGTTGCCGTCATCCGGCGTTACGCTGGAGAGATAGAAGAAGCGCTGGTTGCCGATATTGTCATTCCCTACCAGGCCATAGCTTCCGCGCACCTTCAGGCGGGAAATAATTTTAGCGATACCGCCTTCCCAGAATGATTCGTTGGATACCACCCAGGCCCCGCCGATAGTGGGAAAGAAGCCCCAGCGGTGTTGTGGTGCAAATCTTTCTGATCCATTGTAGCCGAAGTTAAATTCGAGAAAATATTTCTTATCGAATGAGTAAGTAGCGCGTCCGGAAAACCCGAGGTTCCTGTAAGGCAGGGATCCTAACAAACTTCCGGCATTACCGTAAAGTGTTTGCTGACGGGTACCGATCAGCGTACCGCTCAGGTTACTTTTCCCGAAGTCGCGGTTGTAATCGATAGCGCCTTGTAAATAGATATAGCTATAGATATTCTTAGCACCTTCCGAGTAACCCAGGAACTCCTGGGCTTGTCCCGGGGAGCTGTTAAGCCAGTTGAGCACATAGGTATTGGCATCGGGGTCGTAGCTGCCTACACCGTAGTAGAAAGGTTTATAGGAGCGGCTCAGGTCAAAGTAGGAATAGCGGTTGGTGCTGAAAATACCCCTGAAGGAGAGTCCTTCTGTAATAAAATTAAAATCCTGGTTCAGCTCAAACTGCGCCGACATCCTGGATTCTGAAAAGTTTTTATACCCGTACATCAGGCTGGCGTAGGGATTATTCAGCAGGGAACCGTCGTTGCCATAAGCGCTGCCAAACAGGATATGTTTGGTATTAATATTATTTGCATCCGGTTCATAGTAAGCAGGAAATGCCACGGGGCTGGTATGCAGCGCTCTTGAGTACAGGTCGGTGGCCAACCCGGAGGCATCGCCGGTAATAGGTCCCGTATAGTCGTTGAAGTTACCCCAGAGCCTAACCACTGCTTCTGTTGTTTTGGTGATCTTTACGTTTACGTTGGAGCGCAGCTGGTAGTTTTCGAACTTCATCCCGGAGTTAAAGTTATTCACCGGGTTTACCTGTAAAATACCGTTGTCGCGGGAATAAGATCCGGCCATATAATATTTGGTCACATCTGATCCGCCCTGTACGCTGAAGTTAGCGCGTTTGGTGGTGGTCTGGTCTTTGAACAATGTCTTCATCCAGTCTACCGCCGGGTATACATACGGGTTGCTACCTGGTGCTTTGTCAATGGTGGCCTGTGTAGCAACGATGGTATTTGGCGTGAAGTAAGGTGTTGCCAGTGGATTCCTGGTAGTTACGGCTTCATTGTATTGTTTCATGAAGGTAATAGGGTCTGCCAGTTCCAGGTTTTGTGTAGGTGTAGAGATGGCATCTTCCAGGCGAACGCTTACCCTGGCTTTACCTGGTTTACCTTCTTTGGTAGTAACGAGGATCACGCCGTTGGCGCCCCTGGCGCCGTAGAGGGCTGCAGCGCTGGCATCTTTCAGGATAGAAAAGCTGGCGATATCATCTACCTGTAAACGGGCCAGGTCGTTGGCGCTCAGTTCCACGTTATCTACGAGGATAAGGGGACTGGCGCTGTATCCGAGCGTAGTAACACCACGGATAAAGAACTGGGAGTTATCCGCCCCGGGCTGGCCTCCGCGCTGGAAGGCAATTACACCCGCCATCTGCCCGGCCAGGGCATTGGTAAGGTTACTGGTGGGGATCTTCAGGTCGCCGGGATTGATACTGGTAACAGAGCCTACCACGGCTTCTTTTCTTTGTTTGCGGCCAAACGCGGTTACCACTACTTCATCTACCGAGGCGATCACGCTTTTCATGCGGATGTGATAATCTTTTTGCGTGGCGTTCACCACGAAACGTTGTTCTATAAAGCCTACGAAAGTTACCTGGATGGTAGCGCCTACGGCTACATCCAGGATAAATTTACCATTCCTGTCGGTAGCCGTTCCTGCGGAACTTCTTCCGTCTACAGCAATGGTGGCGCCTTCCAGCGACCTTCCGGCGGTATCAGACACCGATCCCGTAATAGTTACCCGGGCGGGCGCCTGCGCATAAGTGTTTCCTGCCATTATCATAAACAGCAGGATCAAAAGGTAGCAGGGAGTGGATAATGCCGTTGGCAACACGGCAGTAAATCTCTTCTTGTAGCAAGTAAATTTCCTGAACATATTAAGAGCAATTATTGGAAGTATAAAAAAACATAACGTGCGTTCATGCGCATGACGGTATTTTCCGTGCCTGGCGGGGCAAACGGCCATCATGAGTGTACGTGGTATTCAGCAATAAAAGGGAGAAAAAAGTTTTATTTCATAACGTTTACTTCATTCATTCCATCTTAACCTGGAAACTGATTCTAAGTAATAATGATTGATTCTGGTATCACGTGAAATAGGAATGTTATTCTGTACTATCCTATACTATCCTATAGCAAATATATATTTTTTTCATAACCGCCAAAAGAAATGCACGATTATTTTTTGCATATCTGCAAAAAAACGGGGAGTGGGTTAAACGGCAATCAGGTTAGGCTAAAACAATACCAGAACAGGCGTAAAGGATACGTTTAATAACGATCCTTTTGTATGAAATTTTATGAGATGGGGTTATAACGATTTCCTTCTGATAAGTACAGTGGGAATGATTTCCCGGATCTTTTCCCGGTTTAATACAAAAGCAGCGGCCTTTTCCGCCATCAGTTTAAAATCGGTAGTATAGGTAGTGATACCGTCGAAGATCAGTTCTTTTACTATATCATCGTTATGCGACAGGATACCGATGTCTTTGCCCGGCTTTAGTTTCATCTGTTTACAATCTTTGAGCATTGTCCACAGCTCGGCATTATTAATGGTGAAATACACCTTTCCCTTTTCCAGTGTGCCTGGCAGGTACTCGGGTTTTATCTCGCTTTTGATATTAAAATCCTTTACAAACTTCTTAAATGCCTGGAGGATTTCTATAGGTGTATCTGCCACCGGGCGGTGATAATATACCATGCCTTTATATTGTTTGATCACTCCTGCCAGCGCAGAAAAGGCTTTATAGGAAGCATGCTTAAACTCCTGCGCCACATAGGAATAATCACCGGGAATGGGTTCATAACGGTCAATCATCAGGAACTTATCCATTGGCAGTGCCCCCAGGATACCGGCAGTTTTATTATGCGGGATAGGTGCTATCACGTACATGCCGTATTTACCTTTCACGCTGTTTACGATACTTTGCAGTACCTCTATGTTATTATGATGAAAGAAGATATCTATATGCACATCTTTACCCAAACCGGCGCGGAAGGTTTTATAGAACATTTCCTGGAAGGCATCGAAGGCAAATAACACCAGTGCTATACGCAGGTGTTGCTTTATATTCACATTGGCTACGAAAAAGCCAACCCGGTTCCTGGGCTCTACAATGCCCCGGCTTACCAGCTCCTTATAAGCTTTGGCAATGGTTTCCCGGGCGAATCCAAATTCATTGATCAGCTCATTCACAGAGGGGAGCATATCGCCCTGTGCAAGTCCTTTATTTTGTATGGCATTTAAAATACCATTTACCAGTTGTTCATGTTTGGATAATCCGCTCACTGCCTCCATTTCATAAACCTGCTCAAATACGTGGTTCATAAGGGTTAATTAAGTTGTCACTGTTAATGGTGTTTTCCGGGAAAGCGATGGCTGCTGTCCTATTCTATTCCGGCAAAAATAATATTCCCTTTTTATATCT
>NZ_DATMTE010001053.1:0-7987 GCF_035564935.1 Chitinophaga sp.
GATATTTTTCCTGCAACAGGGATTCAGGGTAATTGCGCATGACCGGAGAGGACATGGAAGGTCTACTCAAACTTCAAAAGGCCATGATATGGATACCTATGCGGCAGATGTGGCGGAACTGACCCAGGCGCTTGATTTAAAGGATGCTATCCATGTGGGGCATTCAACAGGCGGGGGAGAAGTGATCCGCTATGCGGCTAAGTATGGCAAAGGCAGGGTGGCAAAGGCAGTACTCATCAGCGCAGTAACGCCCATCATGGTGAAATCTGATGCCAACCCCGATGGGGTGCCATTGTCCGTGTTTGATGAAATCCGCACCAATACTGCCACCCAGAGAACACAGTTCTTCCAGGACTTTACCATACCTTTTTACGGGTATAACCGGGAGGGGGCAAAAATATCACAGGGTGTAAGAGACAATTGGTGGCGCCAGAGTATGATGGGAGCCATCACAGCGCACTACGATTGTATCAAAGCGTTCTCTGAAACAGACTTCACAGAAGATCTTAAAAGTGTAGACATTCCGGTGCTGGTACTGCACGGGGAAGATGACCAGATCGTACCATACCCGATCTCCGCCCCTAAGGCAGCTGCCTTGTTAAAGAACGGGAAACTTATTTCCTACCCGGGATTTCCGCATGGTATGCCTACCACGGAAGCTGCCACGATCAATAAAGATCTCCTGGCGTTTTTTAAGTCCTGATGTATATTATTGGCTGCATCCTGTCTGTACATTGAACAGGCAGGACGTAGCCATTTTTACTTTAACAGTTTGGCCCACTCAGCATCTTCTTCATTGAGGAATTGAAATGGAGTATCCCCGTCTATATTCGGAATTGTTTTATCCGCGCCTGCGGCGATCAGCAGCCGGGCGCATTCTAACTGGTTACCCCTGTTTTCCGGGCCTCCGTGTTTGAATCCATGGATAGCCCATAATAAAGGTGTGCCCATGAAATCAATACAGCGTTTATTAATTGCCGCTCCTTCCGCAAGCAACCTGTTTACCAGTTGATCGTTTCCTGTCCATGCAGCCCAGTGTAAGGCAGTGCCTCCATGGCATCCGGCATGGTGAATATCAGCGCCGTTTTCGATATACAGTATGCCTGTTTTTGCTGCATGTAAACTGGCGGCTGCTGTAAGCGGCGTGTCCATTTTTTCGGTTGGTCCGTTACCATTAACGTTTGCTCCGTACTCTAAAAATATCTTCGCCATTTCAACGGCTTCTTCGTCGGCATAACTATGGGAAAACACACCGTCGCAGATCCGGTGCAAAGGATGGGCTTTCGTAGTATTGGCGTCATCGAAAGGAATACCTTCGTTGGCCAGTGAAGGATCTTGCGAGAGCGCTTTCCTGATCCCTTCATAATCTTTATTGGTAATCAGCTCTTTCATACTATATTTATTATCTCAAAAAAATACCTGTTATTTCTTTAAATTAGGTCTGTAAAATCTACGTTGTGAATATTATAGCTGCTTTGAAGCAAGGTAATTTACTGGTATTTAACGAGGTATACCATTCCTGCCATAAAAGGATCTATTATTTTATTCTCCGCAAAACCAAGTCATCCTTCCTCGCTGAAGAGGTTACCCAACTTACCTTTATCAAATGCTGGAATTACCGCGAAAGCCTTACCGACGAACTTGATATTACTGTTCAGTTATTCAGGATAGCCCGTACCACGCTGATTGACCAGCTCCGTAAAGATACAGTTTACAAAGAGAAGGTGATTCATGTGATTGACAAATACACTTTGCCGGCCGACGATGTATTGGAAAGGCTGGGAGAGAAGGAACTCCGGCATAAACTGGCCCACGCCCTGGAAGAGATGCCTCCCATGCGGCGTAAAGTATTTGAGATGAGCCGGTTTAAAGGTATGACCTACCAGCAGATAGCCAGCGAACTTTCCTTGTCGTCAAGAACGGTGGAAGCACATATTTTCCAGGCCGTAAAGCAGATAAGGCATTATTTAGGCGTGATACTGCCGCTCGCAGGATGGCTGTTGCACTTTTGAAAATATTTTTTCAACCAGACTAAGTACCTGGTCTTTCACAAACGTATTATTTATTTATCAGCCGTACGTTATCATGATAAACGATGAATTAATAGAGCGGTTCTTTGCAAATCAATGTACTCCTGACGAAGCACGGCAGGTGACCCGTTACCTGGACGAACACCCGGAAATACTGGAACAATACCTGCCGGAAGAAGAATTTCTGGAGTTACACAATGAGGGCGATATTCCTGAAGCGGTATCGCAGCAATGGCTGAACAACATTCACCGGCAAAGCAATGCGGTGAAAAATAAAACAAGATGGATTAAACGCCTGGCTATCGCTGCGGTAGCAGCGGGTTTGATCGTATTGGCATCACGGCTGATAACGAAGCCGGTACATGAACAATATACTGTTAATGAGCCGGGCGCTATCATCCCGCAGAATCAACAGGTCCGGCAAACAAATAACACCAATAAGCCGATGGCGATCGTATTACCGGATGGATCTGTAGTGCAGTTGCTGCCACAGGCAGCCATCACCTATCATAAGCGCTTTAGTGAGAACAGGAATGTTTACCTCACGGGAGAAGCCGATTTCACCGTTGTTCCGGAGAAAGCGTATCCCTTTACCGTATACAGCAGCGAGGTACATACAACGGTGCTCGGCACTTTCTTTCATGTGAAGGCATTACCGGGGGAAGACATGATAAGTGTAAGGTTAAATACCGGTAAAGTCCGGGTGAGCATTGATGCGAAGAAAAAAGTGGAAGATGTGATATTAACACCCGGTAAAGAATTACGGTATAACAGGAAAACAGGCGCCTCCAACCTGCTGACCTTTAACACAACCGCTCCCGAAGTGATGGTGAAAGCCGGCACAGGTAACCAGGCCCATGTAAAACCGGATTGGTACAAATTCAATAACCAGCCCATGACACAGGTGCTTGACCAGTTAAGCAATTACTATGGCGTTGCCATCTATTATTATCCTCCGGATATTACCGATATTTATTTTGACGGTAAATTTGAGAATACCGATTCCCTGGATAAAATACTGACAGACCTTACCTTACCTAATAACCTGAAATTGATGAGAAACGACAGTGGGTTTGTAATCAAACGAAAATAATTCAGCAACTATAGTCTTATTCCACAACAAGGCGCAAAGGCGCCCGGGGATCGTCATGCCCTGTACTTAAAAACACGTTCCAGTTATGAAGACGTTTTATCGACCAGATTTACGGCTATTGCCGCTCCTTGCCTTGTTTTTCCTGGGCCTGCCCTTTATGTCACACGCCCAGCATGCCCGGTTGCAGGTAACCGGTACGGTGCGCAATGAACAGGGAGAGCTACTGCCCAATGCATCTGTTGTAGCATTGAATGAAAAAACAAAATACACCGCCGGTGTAGTAACGGACAGTAACGGTATTTTCCGCTTTTCAGGATTACCCCAGGAAGGCAGGTATTTGTTCAGCATTTCTTACATGGGTTATGAAACGCAGCAGTTAAACAGCGTAGCGCTGAAACCCGGGGCCACCTTAACGCTGGCAGTAAGGCTCAGCAGAACCATCGCGGCGCTGAACGACCTGGTAGTAATTGGCTACGGCACCGCCAGGCGGAAAGATGTGGCGGGTTCCTTCAGCGTTGTTTCCGTAAAGGAAGCCGGCGCTGTAAATGCCACCAATCCTTCCCAGTTACTGATCGGTAAAGCGGCGGGCGTACAGGTGCTGCAAAGCAGCGGCGCCGCCGGTGCAGACGCACAGATCATTATCAGGGGTACGGGCAGCTTCACGGATATCAATCCCCTGTATGTGATAGATGGTATCCAGGGAACGAAGAACTTATTTAATACGCTGAACCCACAGGATATAGAAAGCATCACTATTCTCAAAGATGCATCCTCTACAGCTATTTACGGATCTGCCGCAGCCAACGGCGTGGTGATCATTACCACCAAAAGAGGCAAGACCGGTCCGCCCAGGGTAAGCTTCACTTCACAATGGGGCGTTGCCAAAGCATGGAAGCAACTGGACCTGCTGAATGCCGCCCAGTATGTGGATGCGCTGAAAGACCTGGCCGCTACAAAAAATACGGTACTACCTGCCAAGTTCAATACCCCCGCGGTTTTGCAGGATAGCACCAACTGGCAGGACGCCGTTTTCCGCAACGCACTGGTATCTGAAAATGACGTGAACATCAGCGGTGGCGGGGAAAAGGTGAACTATTCGGTATCCGCTACCTATATCAACCAGAAAGCTATTTTAACCAATGCCACCAACAAAAGAATGCAGGCGCGCATTGGCTTGGAAGAACAGTTGGGCCGCTTCCGTTTTACGCAGAATATTATTTTACGCCAATATGTATCCGAGGGCAACTATGCCAGCATCCTCAATGCTATCCGGTACGCGCCTTATAAACCGGTACTGGACCCGAATATCCCCGGTGGCTATTCTATTTTATCAAATATTGAGGACTATAGCAATGCGTCAAATCCATTGCAGGATGTTGACCTCAGAAGTCAGACTACTAAGTCGCTCGCCTTTTTTCCGCAGCTTTCCGGTGAAGTACGCATCATCAACGGCCTGAAATTCCGTTCGCAGTTTGCAGCAGAAGTAAACTCCACCCGCGCCAACAGCTACCAGCAACAGTACCAGTCGTCCAACTACCTGAACCAGGCCCGCCAGTCGGCGCTCAATTTTACGGAGAACTCCTACTACATGCTGGAAAATTATCTTACCTATGATAAAACAATTAAAAAGCACCAGCTTTCCCTGATGGCGGGCCAAAGCTATATTGATCCCGGGGTGACCAATGGTTCCAATGTGCGCGGCACCGGGCAGCCTAACGATAATATTACCAATGTGGGCGTAGCGCCTTCACAATCTGTTACCAGTACTTATTCCAACTATGCGCGTCCGTCGGTGGTTTCTTATTACGGAAGGGCGGGGTATACCTACGACGATAAATATGTGCTTACCGCCAGTTTACGCAGGGATGGCGCTTCCAACTTCGGCGCCAACACACGCTATGGAAATTTTGCATCAGCCGGGGTGGCCTGGAGTTTTTCTGAAGAAGAATTTATTAAACACGCCCTGCCTGTTTTATCTAACGGTAAATTGCGGGCCGGCTGGGGGCAAACCGGTAACAACAATATTCCTAACTTCCTGAACACCGCGAGAACCTACCAGGGCACACCTGCCGGCGCACTGGTGTATTCGCTTGGCAGCAACGAAACATTTATTTCCGGCACCACCATCACTACATTGAGCAACCCCGATCTGCAATGGGAACAAACCAATCAAACCGATATAGGACTGGACCTGGGCTTCCTGGATAACCGGCTTACTATCGCCGCTGATTGGTATAACCGTAAAAGTACAGGATTGTTAGTGAGTACATTTCTTCCTGCAAGCATCGGCGTAAGTACTACCGGCAACCAGCCAAAGAAAACCCTGAACGCTGCAGATGCCGCCAATAAAGGATTTGAACTGATGATCGGGTACCGCGATAAGATAGGTAAGAACTTTGGCTACAGCGTTAGTGTAAACGGTTCCGTTAATCATAACGAAGTATTGTCCTTAGGCGCGCAGTTTTCCGCTCCCATACAGGCCGGTGCTTTTGACGCCGTGCCCACCACTACCTATACCGCCGCAGGTAGCGCCATCGGCTCTTTCTATGGTTACCGCAAAGATCACGTAGCGCGCGATGCCGCAGAAGTTGCCGCGCTGGATGCCGCAGCAGTGAAGAAAACAGGTAATGCCAATGCCAGATACCAGGACGGCCTGTTGCCAGGCGATTTTATTTATAAAGATCTTGATGGCGACGGCATGGTAACAGTGAAAGACCAGGAGATCCTGGGTAATCCTATCCCTAAATATATATATGGATTTAATGCCGCCGTTACGTATAAAAATTTCGATCTGAATATTGTGATTTCCGGTATCAGCGGTTTGAAATTGCTGAACGGGTTAAAATTGAATACAGAGATGATGGCTACCGGCCACAATGCATCTACCGCTATCCTGGACAGGTGGCGTAAACCCGGCGATGAAGCGGCGTTGCCACGACTGGGACAGAACGCTACCGGTAGCGGTAACCTGCGCCCGTCCGACTGGTGGCTGGAAGACGGCAGTTACCTGCGTATGCGTAATATCACCAT
Source organism: Chitinophaga sp. (assembly GCF_035564935.1). Lineage (GTDB taxonomy): Bacteria > Bacteroidota > Bacteroidia > Chitinophagales > Chitinophagaceae > Chitinophaga. Next base: position 6,154 of record NZ_DATMTE010001053.1, read on the forward strand.
TGGTTATAATGCGCCCGTTTCCATGCTCACTGCGCTTACCAAAGGTACCGTTAAATCATTACGCATTTATGTGGCCGCACAGAACCTGTTTACCATCACCAATTACACGGGGTATGATCCTGAAATTGTGGGCGACTATCTCTTTGCACGTGGTATAGACCAGGGGCAGGTACCGCAGCCAAGAACGTTCCTGGGTGGCATTCAATTAGGGTTTTAATTTTTAAAATGAACTTTATGAAGACGTATATTTTTCAATTGCTGCTTATTGCCGGATTGATCACCATTAGCACAGGATGTAAAAAGTCGCGCCTGGAACTGGTAGATCAGAGCGCCTATGCATACGATACTTACTTTACAAATACCGGCGCCCTGAACCAGGCTACTGTAGCAAGTTACGCTACATTGTTGCACCCGGGGTTATGGGCCAGGGAATACTATTTTATTTTTGACCTGCTGGGCAATGAAGCCAAGCGTGCCAGCTTCCTGCTGGGGGCCGAGCAGGAACTGGGCGATTACAGCTACGGTACCAATAATGCCGATCTCTCTTTCCTGTGGGGTTCTTTATACCGGATGATTTTCCGTACCAACCTGGTGATCGACAGGGCGGCAGCATGGAATCCTACGGCGGCGGCCGACCGTGCCAAAGTAAACCAGTATGTAGCGGAAGTAAAGTTCCTGCGGGCATATGCTTACTTTCACCTGGTTACCTTGTGGGGAGATGTACCCTTGTATATCGACTATCAAACCACCCTCAATAACAACTACCTGCCACGCAGTGCAGCGGCGGATGTGTGGAAACAAATAGAGAAAGATCTTACAGAAGCACAGGCTGCTGCTGAATTGCCGGTAACCTATTCTGCCTCAGAACTGGGCCGCGCTACCCAAGGCGCTGTTACCGCGTTGCTTGGAAAAGTTTATCTCTATCAGAAAAAATGGGGACCTGCACAAACGGAGCTGCAAAAGCTCATGGCCGCCCCTTACACTTATAAACTGGCGCCTGTATACGATAGCCTCTTCTCTATTACGAACCAGAACACAACGGAAAACATTTTCCAGATCATGAACCAGCAGTGGACCGACTGGGGCGTAGGTTCTCCTTATTACATGTTTGGCAACGGCGCCGAACAGGTAGGTAAGCAAACACATTCCGGCCGGGCCATGGAGTATGGCTGGAACGACTGGAAAAATGTATACATCAGTAACTCTTCCGTGCGTGCATTCACGTATGCGCACCCGGTGAACGGTCAGCCTTATACAGACCCCCGCGCTAAATCCACGTTTTATGGTACTGCCGCATCCGGCGGTGAAACGGTGTACTGTCAGCAATGCGCTGCCGGGCCTAAGCCTTATCCCTTTGATGCCACCGATCCCCAGGGCGATTACCGGTGGAAGAAGTATGAATATTATAACCTGGTTGAAAAATACGGTGATCCTAAAAGCCCTATTAACGGGCAGGTGCTCCGCCTGGCGGATGTAATGCTCATGCTGGCGGAAGCTTATATTCAACAAGGGAACACCGGTAATGAGCCACTGGCACTGATTGACAGTGTACGCTCCCGTTCGGGTGCTGTTTTATATACTGCTTTGGGAGATAAGAACAATGCCATGAAGCTGCTGATGCGCGAACGGCAGCTGGAACTGTGCGGTGAGCAATGCCGTTTCTTTGACCTGATCCGATGGGGTATTGCCAAACAAACTATTAATGCGGAGAAACTGGCCGAGCCGGGTACCGGTACACAGCCTTTCCAGGATAAGCATGTGTTGTTGCCTATTCCCGACAACGAAAAAAATTATAATCCCAATGTAGCAACGCAGATAAAAAACGATTGGAACT
>NZ_DATMTE010001054.1:0-1971 GCF_035564935.1 Chitinophaga sp.
AAATTTTTAATCCATATCCCATGAAACATTTTTACACGTTTCTTTCGCTTCAGGCGAAAGGAAAAAATCTCTTTAGGCGTACTGCAGCTGGTTTGGCCTTATTATTAGGGGCCAGTACTTTCGTAAATGCACAGGTAAGTACCTATAGTTTTTCACAATCTACGGGGAGCTTTACGGGAATTGGCGGAACAATTTTAGATACGGCGACAGGAAACACTTCCACAACTAATCTTAACAGCAGTGTGTATGCAGTGACATTGCCTTTTAATTTTACCTTTAATGGTACTTCTTACAGTTCAATGAATGTGTCTACCAATGGTTTTGTGACTTTTGGATCTACCGCACCGTCTACCACGAATACAACCCCGATTTCCAATACGGCAGCTTATGAAGGAGCTATTGCGGCATTCGGAAGAGATATCAGCAGTATGTTTGATATCAATGCTACGACTGGAAGCATCACTTGGGAAACGATAGGTACGGCACCCAACCGTGAAGTGATTGTTCAATGGAAAAATTTCCGTCCCAACAACAGCACTTCTACTACATCTGCGTATGCATTTTCGTTCCAGATCAGGCTTCATGAAACATCTAATGTTATCAATACAGTCTATGAAACGGGTTCTTATATAGTCGGAAATACAAGTATTTCAGGAACAGCCCAGATCGGACTGAGAGGAACTTCCAATGCAGATTATAACAACAGGCTTAATGCCACAACACTGGAATTTATAAATTCTACGGCAGGTACAGCGAACACCAGTTCACAGAATTTTAATACCGTAAATGCCACTCCGGGAATGCCGTCCTCAGGATTAACTTACACTTGGACACCTCCAACGTGCTGGGTTCCGCAGGCGATAACAGTTACATCAACAACTACAAGTACTGCAGCGATCACCTGGACGGCTCCAAGCTCTGCTCCATCTAGTTATGATATTTATTACAGTACTTCATCTACACCGCCGACATCTTCTACGCCGCCGACAATACCTAATGTTACAGGAACATCAACAACATTAACAGCATTGGCTCCGGCAACGACCTATTATGTTTGGGTAAGATCAAACTGTGGTGCAGGAGATACGAGTGTTTGGTCTTTACAGTCGGTTCAGTTTACAACGGCTTGTCAACCGCCTGTCATATCATCTACTACACCGGCTACCGTTTGTCCGGGAAGCTCAGCGACATTGTCTGCAATGACAACGGATCCGACCGCTATCCTGACTTGGTATGATGCAAGCACGGGTGGAAATGTGGTAGGAGCAGGATCAACGTTTACAACACCTGCGTTGTCTGCAACGACACCATATTATGTTTCTGCAAGTAACGGAACTTCAATGTTTGTAGGGCCGCAAAACCCGAATTCATTAACGGCTCCGGCTACTACAGGAGCTATTACGACGTATTATATTCAGTTTGAAGTAACAAATCAGGCGGTAACTTTGGTTTCTACCGATGTATTCCCGGCTTCGGCAGGACAAAGCACCACACTGGAAATTTTACAGGGTCCGACGACTTTTAGTGTTATTAATACAATTCCTTTTACTTCGACCATTGCAAGTGACGGAACGACTCCACAAACGGTTCCTATTAATATGCTGTTGACTCCAGGAACGTACAGAATGAGAATTTCCGGTGGAAACTATTACAGAAACTATCAGAGTAATGCGGTTTTCCCATATTCGATTCCTAATTTCAGCATTACAACGGGATCTAATGTAGCTTCGGATTCTTATTATTTTATGTATAATCTGAAGGTAAATTCCGGATGTGAATCTGCAAGAACTGCGGTAACGGCAACAGTAGATGTTAATTGTTTATCTACTTCTGAAGTAAAAGCTAAAGATATGATGAAAATATATCCGAACCCTTTTACAGATGTCATTCATATCGACAGACCTGAAATGGTAAAATCGATACAGGTGACCGATGCTTCCGGAAAATTAATTAAAAATAATATGCAGCCGG
>NZ_DATMTE010001055.1:0-6692 GCF_035564935.1 Chitinophaga sp.
GATAGCAGTTGCTATCCGTATAAATAAACACCTGTTGAGCCGCCAGATTCCAGAACAGCTCCATCTTACATTTATTAAACGCGGGATCAGACAATATATCCCCGATAAGCGGCACTTTTACCGGGCGCTCTTTCTCCCACCCTGTTATATGTCCGTCCCTGTTAAGGTAAAAAAGCCGGCTGTTGCAAACAAACAAACGCAACGGGTCCAGCTGAGGCTGTATAATGCGGTACTCCACCTTCCCCTGTTTTACCAGAGAGATAGTATCATGCCAGGTGGCAAAATAACTTTCCTCATCCTTTGGTAGCACTACCGGCCGTATTTTGACAAACTGTGCCAACAGGTCGTCGGGCCAGCCCCTGATGGGATAGTAATCATTGCAGGTATCCTTATATTGCTGGTATTTATACCCCGGCAGCTGATTTCCTATATGCTTTACCGTACTTTCTGTAACGGTCAGGACCTCGCCGAGATCTGTTTCCACTGCTATTGCGGTATCATTGGGATAGATCCTGGCCATCCTGCTGCTTTTCAGACCGGGCAGGTTATCTGTATTAAAATTGAGAAAGTAATTGCCGTCAAATCTTGTTAACCCATTTTCAGTGGCCAACCATAAAAAGCCATTCCTGTCAGGAACGATACCTTTTACGCTGTTCTGCGGCAAACCATCTTCATCCGTAAAATGCCTGACAGTATAATGTACTGAGGTGTCCATTGGAGCAATGGGCACTACCGGCGTGAAGTCCAACAAAGATAGGCTGAGACAAAAAATAAGGTTCATTTTGGAAATAAAAGCATCACAACAATACAGCTTCAACAGTGATATTTTTTTATCACATCGGGTAAAGATATAAAACTTTTATTTGTCTTCCCGGCAATGCCAATCATACAAATATCTTATTTTGCCACTATGAACCATTCGCGTAACCATCCGGCAGCACTCCCATTCCTTTTCCTCTCTGAAATGTGGGAACGATTTGGCTTTTACCTGATCCTTGGTATTTTCCAGCTGTATCTTACAGACACATCAAAAGGTGGCTGGGGCATGGATCGGGCCACTGCGGCGGATATATTCGGTACTTTCATCGCCTTTGTGTACCTCACGCCTTTCCTCGGCGGACTGATAGCCGACCGAAAACTGGGTTACAGCAAGTCTGTTATTATAGGAGGAATACTTATGGGTATAGGATATATAGGGCTCTCTGTACACCACCTCCCTGTTTTTTACGGGTCGCTGGCCCTGATCTGTGTCGGGAATGGATTTTTTAAGCCTAATATCTCCACTTTGCTGGGGAATGTATATAACGATGAACAATACCGCAGCCGGAAAGATACCGGGTATAATATCTTTTACATGGGTATTAACCTGGGCGCTTTTATCTGTAACTTCTTTGCCGCCTTTCTCCGGAATACCATTGGCTGGGGCGCGGCGTTTATTGCTGCCGGTGTGGGTATGTTCCTGGGCGTGCTGATCTTTGTGATCGGAATGAAGCACTACCGGCACGCGGATGTACGTAAACCGGTACAGCCAGGCGATATGCCGCTGAGCAGGATCTTCTCCGTAGTGTTCCTTCCTGCCATTGTAGTAGGACTGGGCGCCTGGTTTATTCCCGGCAACATCTTCGGCTCAGATTCTACCGACGCTTTCATCTTCGCCTGTATTCCCATCCTCTTCTTTTTCCTGTCGCTGCTGCTGAAGGCAGATGCAAAAGACCGTAAACCGATAGCTGCGCTGCTGGCCATTTTTGCAGTGTCTATTGTATTCTGGGCCGTGTTTAAACAAAATGGTACCGCCCTTACTACCTGGGCGCAATATTATACCGACCGGGAGATCCCCGCTGCCATTGAACAACCGGCACAGCGTCTTTACCTCGTGGAAACAGTGCAGAACAAGCCCGATTCAGTAACCCGTTACGACGATGAGTTCAGGGTGGTGCGTGATCCGGCAGGCAAGCCGGAAAAAGTATGGGACAAGGCGCCCTATTTTAAGAATGTGGCGCCGGAAAAGATGCCGGCAGAAGGAAGCAGTATCAGCTTATATAATACCGAGTTGTTTCAATCCATCAACCCCTTCTTTGTAATAACACTCACACCATTGATCGTTGTGTTCTTTGCCTTGCTGCGGAAACGGAAGCGCGAGCCTTCCACCCCGTCTAAAATAGCATGGGGACTGATGATTTCGGCGGTATCCACGCTGATGATGGTGGGGGCCGTATATGCGTGCAGCAATGGCGCTGTGAAAGCGTCGCCCTGGTGGCTGGTTGGCTGCTATGGCATCATTACGGTCGGGGAATTATTCCTGAGCCCGATGGGACTCTCGCTGGTGTCAAAACTCAGCCCTGCGCGTATTACCTCGCTGATGATGGGAGGCTGGTTCCTGGCTACGTCTATCGGCAATAAACTGTCGGGCATCCTGGCCACCTTATGGGATACCTATGATAACAAGGCGAATTATTTCCTGGTCAATTTTCTTTTGCTTGGAGGCGCCGCCCTGGTGATATTCATGATGCTGCGCTGGCTGAACGGGATCTTCAAAGAGTATGTAAAATAATGCTACGATTCAAACCGCAGTAATTTTCTCATCTGGTAAAAAAATCTTTCCAGTAAGCGCAGGTCCTGCGTCACTACTTCTGCATTGCCTTTTAATTCCTTATCAAACGGAAGGGTTTTATGAAAAGAGGTTTGCAGGCCGTTGGGAAGAATTACGTTCACATAGTAATTACCATCTTTATCCGGTGAATTGGCCATGTTCTTTACGCGGCCTTCCACCATCCCAAATTCCTGGTAAGGATAATTATCCAGCTTCAGCAATACTTTCTGTCCTTCCTTTACTTTGCCGGAATTGGTGGCGGGGATCTGTAACCGGCCAATGAGCATGTCCCTGTCGTTAGGCATAACAGACATCAGGATATCGCCTGCTTTTACGAACTGGTTCCTGCCCAGGAATTGCTGGAAGCTCACTACGCCGTCGGCAGCCGATGTAAGCAGGTAGTTTTGTTCCCATGCGTTGAGCGACTTTCTCAACTGCTCAAAAAGCTGGGTGGTTTGGGAAGATAAATTGATCTTGTCTTTTTCCGCATTAATGGTAACGCCGCTCCTGGTTTTCTCAATACCAAGAATGCCTTCCTGGAGCTGCGATATCGTAATATTGATGTTTTCCAGGTTCTGCTGCGCCTGTAAAAATTTCATTTTTTCCAGGTTTAGTTCTGATGCGGAAACCACCTTTTCCTTAAAAAGCTCCTGGTACCTGTCAAATTCCCTTTTGGAAAGCTCATACTTTGTTTGCTCCAGGCTTTTCTGTTGTTCCAGGTTGCGTATCCTGCTCCGCGATTCGGCCAGGCTCCTGTTGGCTGCGGCATAGTCCGGCGAATAAGGCTGCAGCCTGGCATACAGCTGCTCTTCTGTTAAGGCTTTGGCAAAGGCGTTATAATCCACCTGGATATCGCCCAGCTTAAACCCCGCTACTTCACCAAGCGGGAAATGCGCCAGCTCCCTGTTATCCAGCGAATCGATGATGCGTCTCAACCGGATCACATCCCGGTAATCAGCTGTAGATTGCAATACCATCAACACCTGGTTCCTGGACACGGCCTGGTGATCTTCTACAAATATTTCCGTTACCCTGGTATTGGTTCTGGCTTCCAGTTTCTCCGGCGGGTTGCTGGAGGAGATAATAACAGTGGAAGGAATAAACTCCGGGTACTTTATGAGATAACTCATGAGTAAAATGAGCAGGAGTATGAGAAATATGGTGGTATTTCCCCAGCGTACCATCCAGTGCGGCGGTTGCGTGAGAATGTCCTGCACACCTTCCGAATGCAGGTGAATAGTGTCTATTATATCTTTCTTAGTTTCCAAGTTCCAGTTGATTTTTTACCAGCCTGTAATATTCCTTCCGGAGTGATACCAGTTCATCATGACTTCCTTCTTCCACTACTTTTCCTTTATCCAGTACAATGATCTTATCTGCATTTTTTACGGTCGATAACCGGTGAGCGATAATAACAGCTGTTTTCCCTTTCAGAAACTGCTCCAGGTTACCCATGATGGCTTTTTCTGTATTCGCGTCCAGCGCGCTGGTGGCTTCATCAAAAAATATAAATTCCGGCGATTTATACACTGCCCTGGCAATAAAAAGCCGCTGCTTCTGTCCCCCGCTGATACCGATTCCCTCATTACCGATCTTTGAATTGTAGCTTAAAGGCAGGCTTTCCACGAAATCCTTGATACACGCCACATCCACGGCTTTCCGGAGTTGCTGCCGGTTAATATCATCTGCGCCTACGGCGATGTTTTTAGCGATGGTATCGTTGAACACATATCCCTCCTGCATTACCACACCGCACTGATCGCGCCAGTAACGCGCCGAAATATGCTGCAGCTGCACATTCCCGATCTTAACCTCTCCTTCGCCCGGTTCATAGAATTTCATCAGCAGCTTTAACAGCGTGGTTTTACCGCTGCCGCTGGCGCCCACAATAGCCGTAGTTTTGCGGTGAGGGATGCGCAGGCTCAGGTGTTCAAACACCGGTGCGCCGGCGCCTGTATACCGGAAGGAAACATTGTTCAGCACGATGTCCTGTTCGGGTATTTCCGAAGCAGTTTGCACACCGGGGCGCTCTTCATCTTCTTTATCATGGATCTCCCCCAGCCGCTCCAGCGATATTTTTGCGTCCTGCAGCTGCTTCACAAAATCCATCAGTTGTATCAGCGGGCCGTTCAGCTGACCAATGATATACTGCACCGCGAGCATCATTCCCAGCGTAAGATTGCCGTCCAGCACCAGTTTGGCAGCCAGGAAACTCACGAAGATGTCTTTCACCTGGTTAATAAAATTCGCGCCTACAGTTTGCCACTGCTCCAGCGACAACGCCCTGATCTGGATCTTAAACAGTTTCACCTGCATAAATTCCCATCCCCAGCGCATCTGTTTTTCGGCATTATGCATTTTGATTTCCTGCATCCCGTTCACCAGTTCAATCACTTTACTCTGCTCCTGGGATAACTGCGAAAAACGTTTATAGTCCAGCTCTTTTCTCTTCTTCAGAAAAAAAGAAATCCATCCCACCGATAAAACAGCGCCCAGCAGGTAGATCAGGAATAAGCGGTAATCGTACAGCAGCAGCACTATGCTGAAAATAACCAGGTTTACCAAAGAAAAGAGGGTATTCAGGGAAGAATTTGTCAGCAATTGTTCTATCCGCTGGTGATCATTAATGCGCTGCATAATATCGCCTGTCATGCGGGTATCAAAATAGCTGATCGGTAATTTCATGAGTTTTATGAAGAAGTCGGACACAATAGAAATATTGATCCGGCTGGAAAGATGCAATAAGATCCAGCTGCGCACAATATCTATTCCCATTCTGCCCATAAACAACATCACCTGTGCCAGTAACACGAGGTAAATAAAGTCCAGGTCGTGGTTCTGGATGCCGATGTCTACAATGCTTTGTGTAAGAAAGGGAAAAATAAGCGACAGTACGCTTCCTGCCAAAAGACCAATGGCCAGCTGGGCGATCAGTTTTTTGTACCGGGAGAAATAACCGAACAGGAAAGAAAAATCCTTCCTGCTGCGCGGTGCAGCGGCATCTGCTTCATAAAACCCCGGGGTGGGATCCAGCAGCAAAGCAATTCCTTCTTCATCCCGCTCATTCTTTCCCCGTCCTATCCAGCCATCTATAAACTCCTGCTGTGTATATTTAATAAGGCCGTAGGCAGGATCGGAAACATACACCATGGTATCTTCGCCGGATTTCTTTACTTTATAAACCACCACGAAATGCTGTTGCCCCCAATGGCAGATACAGGGCATGGGCGCATCTTCCACGAGTGTGCGGAAGTCTATCTTCACGGCCAGCGACTTAAAACCCAATCCCTCCGCAGCGGTGGACAGGCCAAGCAGAGAACTCCCCTCCCGCGTGGTTTCCGCCAGCGACCGGATCGTTTCAATTTCTGTTAGCCTGCCGTAATGCTTACTGATAATTTTTATACAGGTAGGACCGCAATCCTTCCCGTCCGGCTGCATATAAAAAGGGAATGCTTTCAGCTTCATATTATTTTATTATCTCTTCCAGCCCGTACCAGGCAATAGCAGATTGCTTCAGCGGATTCTCCGCCCAGTTCTCCCAGCTATTGGTGTACGGATCGTACCCGCATTTCAGTGGCCGGGAATAAATATCCTGCGGGTTTTCCACGTAGGCCCTGCAATCCGTGCATACATGACGGAACTCACAATCTTTGCAAACCGTTATTTCATCCTTGCGGATCTTTCCATGCCGGTGAAACGTTTTATTCTCCAATACTTCCCGTACAGATGTTGTGGTAACATGGCCGAAGCTTTCCGGTAAGGAAGGGCAGTTTTTAATATAGCCGTCCCCGTTTATACTCAGTTTCCTGTTCAGGCAGGTGTTAAAATGCTGGCTTTCGGTGAACAGTTCCATATTTGCAATGAAATAATCAGAACGGATTTCGCCACAGGCCAGGCAGGAGTTAATATTACTGCTGAAGAATGCCACCGGTACGGAACCGTCGAATATTTTCTCCAGCTTATCTACCGGAGAAGAATGTATCAGCAAAGATTTTACACGGGGATATTGTTTTACCAGTTTATCGAGCGACTGCAGGTCCAGCGTTTCTTCAAAGGGCAGCACCAGTTTGATGAACTTCAGGGTAGTGCCGTTGAATATCTC
>NZ_DATMTE010001056.1:0-5929 GCF_035564935.1 Chitinophaga sp.
GGGTTAGAACTTTTCTGCATATAGGTTAATTATTTATATGAAATACGGGTCCATTCACGGTGGCATGTACTTTCCCCTTCAGTTGTTCGCCAATATACGCTGAATTTTTGGACCGGGAAGCGATGTGGGCTTTGGTAAACTGCCAGCTGGTTTCCGGGTCAAAGACGGTAAGATTGGCGGCAGCGCCTTCCTGCAGGGCAGGTTGGGGCAGGCCGAATATTTTTCTCGGCTGGGTGGTGAGCATATTGATCAGCTGTTCCAGCGGCAGCTGTGGCAGGTATTGCCTTAACACGCCGAAGGCGCTTTCCAGGCCTATCATCCCGTTTTTGGCGTATTCAAATTCCACCTGTTTGGCATCCCAGTCCTGCGGCGTGTGATGGGTGGCGATACAGTCGATAATACCGTGTAGAACTGCTTCCTGCAGGGCTTTCACATCGTCGGCACTGCGCAGCGGCGGGTTTACTTTCAGGTGGGTATCGTAATTAATGAGTTGTGCGTCTGTTAAAGAGAGGTGGTAAGGCGTTACCGAGCAGGTGACCTTGATCCCATCTGCTTTTGCTGCGGCGATCAGCTCCACTGATTTGCGGGTGCTGATGCCTGTAAAGTGGATCCGTGAATCGGTGTATTTCGCCAGCTCCAGGTCGCGCTGAATGATCAGCTCTTCCGCCAGGGCGGGTTTGCCGGGCATTCCCAGCTGTGTGGAGTAGATGCCTTCGTGCATCAGTCCGTGTGCGGAAATGCTTTGATCGTCCGGCAGTTGTATGAGGGTGCCGTCGAATGCCTTGATGTATTGCAGGGCTTTGAGCATGAGGCCGGGCGACTGTAATGGTTTAAAGCCATCGGAGAATGCAACGGCGCCTGCCTGCTGCATTTCATACATTTCCGCGAGGCCGGCGCCTTCCAGGTTTTTGGTGGCGGCGCCAATTGGCAATACAGTTGCCGCCGAATGACGGGTTCTGCTCAGTACGTATTCGATTTGCGGTTTGGTATGCAGGGCGGGCTGGGTGTTAGGCACTACCATTACGGTGGTGTATCCGCCGGTGGCAGCCGCTTTGATGCCGCTTTGCAGGTCTTCTTTGTGCTCCTGGCCGGGATCGCAGAAATGTGCGAAAACATCCATCCAGCCGGCGGAAACATGCAGGTTGTTACCTGAAATAACCGTTGCCCGGGCATCTTCGAGGTTGCTGCCAACCTGCTGAATGATCCCGTTCTGGATAGAAATATCTTTTTGCTGCCTGTGCAGGGGTGAGGAAGGCGCTATGATCTTTACGTTCTTGAGTAGTATGTGCATGCTTTACGTTCTATAACCGGTCCTAAAATACAGGGGCAAATGTAACATAAAACTGTTAATTGTTGAAGGCGTTGCGCCCCTGCTTTTCAGGAGTGCTGTTCAGGTTGGTATGATAATTGAAAATGCAGGGGTAGCAGATCAAAATAACTAATAATGATTGACTATCTTTCTAACCTCATAGCACGGATATGCGACCGCTCGGATCAATTGCATAATGGCCAGACAACCAGCTGGCAGGCCCTTCGCGAAGCAGAACAACTCGCTAATCATGCTTATATCCCCTTTCTTTATCAATACATTGAGCAGGAACCGGACAAAGATAAGCGCCGGGCCGCCTGTTTTATTATCACCCAACTTTCCAGGAATACCAATGATCCGGAAGTGATCCGTTTTTTGCTGGACAGGATCAGAATAGAACAGGATGCAGATATGATCACCGCCATGCAACAGGATCTTGAACGCGGCCTGGCTATACCGGGTTATATTAACCTGGAACCATTGTTTAATAACACGCTTTCAATTAATAATAATATCCGCCGCTCGGCGCTCCTGGCACTGAGAGGCACCCGCCATCCTTCCGTGGAAGACTGGGCCCTGAACCTGCTGAAACGCACCGTGAATGAGTACGACATCTATTATATTACCCTGCTGCTTCATAAAACAGGCACCCAGAAAAGTGTACCTGCATTGCGCAGGCTCCTGGAATACCACCGGCAGGATGTAAAAAGCCTGGCCTTTGCGGCTATCGCCGATATTGAAAAAGAGAAGGAAGCGATGTTTTATACCCGCTGCCTGATGCGTGGACAGTTGAAGTTTGAAGCGATGGAAGCAATTTACAAGTATGCCGACGAAAACGCTATCCAGGCGGTAACTGCACGTATTACCGAACTGTTATCGAAAAGACGGAGCAGCGCCAGGATGACCATAGAAACCGTGAAGAACGGGTTTACGGACCTGATGCTGGGCATGGAATTTCTGTTCCGTTTCCGCACTGTGAAAGCAGATGTGAAAAAAACTTTTTCCTGGATCACAGAAAAACGGGCCGATTACCTGTTACCCGAAGAAAGGGAATGGGTGAAAAAACATCTTGTGAGCGCTTAACGGGTAAAACCTTAATTTAGCTCCCCAAAAAGAAGGATGAAGAAAGCTTTCCTATTGCTTTTGACAGGATGGATGACGGGCGGGCTGCAATACACCTATGGCCAGCAACGTCAGTATACAATGGCCGAAGCTACCAATGGCCTCCGGCAGCAACTGGCGCCGGAACGGATAAAACAGTTTGAATGGATCCCCGGCGAAAATGCCTACACGAGGGTACTATCTGAAAAAGATAATTATGCCTGGATAAAGGTGATCCTTCCCACCGGCAAAACAGATACCCTGCTTACACTGTCGCGCCTCAACGAACAATTATTTTCTTCCAGGCCATTAAGGGGCGTACCTCCGCTTCACTGGATAGCTGCGGGCAACGCCTGGTTTGCTATTGGCAATACACTTTATAAAGGTCAGCTGCAAAACGGCAGCATGCAATTCAGCCAATGGTGCGAATTACCGGAAGACGCTGAAAATGTAACCGTGAACCGGCAAAGCGGACAAATTGCCTGGACGGAAAAGAATAATCTCTTTATCCGGACCGCCGAAGGCAATGTGCAGGCCGTTACCAACGACGCCGATATCAATATTGTGAATGGAAAAAGCGTTCACCGTGAGGAATTTGGCATTGATAAAGGTATTTTCTTCTCCCCGAAGGGCGATCAGCTGGCATTTTACCGCATGGATCAGCGGATGGTCAATGATTATCCTGTTATTGACTGGTCAGTAACCCCCGCGCGTAATACCAACATCAAATACCCGATGGCGGGCGGTACATCTCACGAAGTAACACTCGGTATTTATCAGCCATCTACCCAAAAAACTATTTTCCTGAAAACCGGCAAGCCGGCAGATCATTACCTGACCTGCGTTACCTGGGCGCCCGATCAGCAGTCCGTATATATAGCGCTGCTAAACCGCGAGCAAAATCATTTGTGGCTGAACCAGTACAGCGCTGTTACCGGTGAACTGGTAAAAACGCTGTTTGAAGAAACAGATCCAAAATATGTACATCCCACACACCCGCTGACTTTTGTTCCCGGCACGCCGGACCAGTTTATCTGGTGGAGCGAAAAAAGCGGCTATAACCATCTTTATCTCTATAATACCAAAGGGCAGCAACTGCGGGAAATTACTACGGGCAACTGGGTGGTAAATGAATTATCAGGTTTTAATACGAAGAAGAACGAAATCATTTTTACCGCTTCCAAGGAAAGCCCGATGGAGAAACACCTGTATAAAACCAATTATACACAGAAAACATCCCATCTCACCCGGCTGGATAAAGCGGCAGGCTGGCATGATGCACAGGCAAGCGAAGACGGTAGTTATGTACTGGATGCCTACAGCTCCGGTACCACGCCTTACGTAGCAGGTGTAGCCGCTACCAATGGTAAGTTTGAACAAAATATCATCACTGCGGCCGATCCGCTGAAAGATTTCCAGCGCCCGCAAATCAGGCAGGTAACCCTGAAAGCAGACGACGGCACCCCCTTGTACGGTAAACTGATCCTGCCGGTGAATTTTGACTCCACCAAAACCTACCCGGTGATCGTATACCTGTACAACGGTCCTAATGTGCAGCTGATCCGCAACACTTATCCTTACAGTGGTAACCTCTGGTATGAGTATATGGCGCAGCATGGCTACGTGATCTTTACAATGGATGGACGGGGAAGTGATAACCGCGGAAAAGCCTTTGAACAGGCTACTTTCAGGCAGCTGGGTACTGTGGAAATGAACGACCAGTTACAGGGTGTGGCTTACCTGAAATCGCTGCCGTATATCAATCAGCAGAAAATGGGCGTGCACGGATGGAGCTTTGGTGGTTTTATGACCACTTCGCTGATGCTGCGTCATCCCGGTGTATTCCAGGCAGCGGTGGCCGGCGGACCGGTGATCGACTGGAGTATGTATGAAATCATGTATACAGAGCGGTATATGGATACGCCGCAGGAAAACCCCGAAGGTTATGCGGGCGCCAACCTGCTTACCCAAACGAAGAATCTGCAGGGGAAACTGATGCTGATCCATGGTACTAATGATGATGTGGTGGTTTGGCAGCATTCGCTGAAGTTCCTGAAGGCCTGTGTAGATAATGAAGTGCAGGTAGATTATTTCGTTTACCCCGGGCATTTGCATAATGTGTTGGGAAAAGACAGGGTGCATTTGATGCAGAAGATCACCGATTATTTTGATGAGAACCTGAAATAATTTTTTTCTTTTTTCAGTAAAGCGAAGATCGCCGTATTGCGCTGATCTTCGCTTTATTATTTTATGCCGGAAGCAGATGACAGATGAGTGTTACAACAAAGATTAAAATAGCTGAAAACAGGCATTACGCAAACGCTTGCGCGGATAACGCAAGCGTTTGCGTACATGGAATGCCAAAAAAATCATGTAGAATCGTTGTAGCAATTAATCAGAAAGTGAACTAAGCTGGAAAAGCAGCAATTATAGACAGCGAACAATGAAGTCGAGTAACCTGCCACGGTGAACAGCTGTGGCAAGGTTATCGATAAGATAATGCCTCACCGGTGATGTATCACCAGCTGCGACTCCATGATAGTGCGTTGATAATCGTTCAAGGCATGTTCCCCATTCAGGAGTGACAATAACATATTAGTAGCTGCCTGGCCCTGTTCATAAGGGAACTGCTCCACGGATGCAGCAGGAGGGAAGGCCGTATACCCGCTTACCGGTGTATTGGCGTAAGATACGAAAGTTATATCCTTATTTATTTCCAATTTTTGTTTCAGGGCATACTGTACGGCATCCATGGCCACATAGTCGTTGAAGGTAACGATGGCGGTCACTTTTCTTTTGAGCGATAACAGGTATTGCATGGCATCTTCCGTACCCGCGGTGGTGAGGTCGGCATTTACGATCATTTTGGGATCGTATTTCAGGCGGTGTTTCTGCAGCGCCCTCATGTAGCCGGTAGCCCGTTCTTTACTGGCCACCATTGTTTCGGGGCCATTGATCATACCTATTACGCGGTGACCTTGTTTCAGCAGGAAATCCACTGCCTGCACGGTGCCCGACTCCAGGTTAATAGATACCGAATGCATATTGGGAAGGGCGGGAATACGGTCGAAAAAAACTACCGGGATGCGTGCCTGTTGCAACATTTCAAAGTGTTCGTAATTACTGGTATTTTTCCCAATAGATACAATGCAGCCATCCACCCGGTGCTGTTTCATGCTCTGGATGATCTGTTTTTCCCGGGCTTCATCGTCGTGCGACTGGCCCAGCAATACTGTATAATTATTGCTGTATGCGGTGTCTTCAATACCGCTGATAGCGCTGGCAAAGAACGCTTCCGACAGCTCGGGTAAAAGAATACCGATGGTAAATGTTTTGCCCTGCTGGAAATAGATCGCCGTTTGGTTGCGCTCATAATTCAGCTCGGCGGCGAGTTCCTTTACCCTGGTTTTGGTTCTCAGTCCAATACTGTGATGATCATGTAATGCCCGTGATACTGTGGATACAGAGATGTTCAGCCTTTTTGCAATTTCCTTTATTGTTGGTTGACCCGAAGAAACC
>NZ_DATMTE010001057.1:0-2315 GCF_035564935.1 Chitinophaga sp.
CCGGAATTATGATACGGATCAAGAAAGAAGGTATACTACTGCATCAAACTAACCTGGAATTTGAAAACGAAGGCGTACTAAATCCCGCTACCATCAGGGTGGGAGACAACGTGTTTTTCTATTACCGCGCAGTGCAAAAAGGAAATCATTCAAGCATTGGTTTTTGTAAACTGAGCGCCCCGCTTACCATCGGGGAACGCCTGGATAAACCCATTCTGTTTCCTGAATACGACTATGAGGCAAAAGGAGTGGAGGACCCGCGGGTGGTGTATATCGACGGACTGTTTTATCTTACCTATACCGCCTATGACGGCGTAAGCGCCTGTGCAGCGCTGGCCACCTCCAAAGATGGGCTGCAGTTCGAAAAACATGGCCTGATAGTGGCGCAAATGGATTACACAGAGTTTAAACAATTGGCGGAAACCAATGCACCGCTGGATGAAAAATATATCCGCTACAACGACTTTAATCCCCGGTTATGGGATAAGGATGTAGTTTTTTTCCCGAGAAAGATTAACGGCAAGTTTTATTTTCTGCATCGTATCAAGCCGCATATACAGCTGGTAGCGGTAAGCAGCCTGTCTGAACTTACAGCGGATTTCTGGAAAGATTATTATCTCCATCTTCATGATCATATCATACTAACGCCAAAGTATAAACACGAAATGAGTTATGTGGGCGCCGGTTGTCCGCCGGTGGAAACGCCGCATGGCTGGCTGTTCATTTACCACGGGGTGCATGAAACCGAAGGTGGTTATGTATATGTGGGCTGCGCTGCCTTGTTCGACCTGGATGACCCGTCGAAGGAAATTGCGCGGTTACCCTATCCCATATTGGCGCCGGAGCGGGATTGGGAAGTAAGGGGAGATGTGGATAATGTTTGTTTTCCTACGGGCACGGCCTTATTTGACGATACCCTTTATATTTATTACGGCGCCGGTGATGAGGTAATTGCCACCGGAACCACCAGCTTAACGGAACTGATCAATGAATTACTGAACTACCGCGTATAGCAGGCTATAATCGTTTCTATCACCCGTTTCGTTTCATCCGGGTCACGTACTTTAATACAATCTACGCCTGCTTCCCTGGCAGGATAATCATTCCCCCCGGGGAAAATGGCATCTCCGGCAAATAACATTTTATCTATGGGAATATGCAGGATACTTCTCAGCTTATGAATGCCATAAGCCTTGTCAATACCGGGTTTGGTGATATCTACAGAAGTAGTGCCGCCCAGGTTAACAGAAAATTCCGGTATCATATTATCCAGCAACCCTTTCATTCGTTGTCTTTTCGCAAAATCAGGATCCCACTTTTTCTTTTCTTCCAGTGGCGCTTCCTGTCCTAATGCAGAAAAGGTGATCTGGCTGCCACGGTCTTCAATAGCATCACCCCACAAATGCGGGGCTTTGTATCCCAATGTATTCACAACACTGTTTAGTGCGTCAGTAATTTTCTTTTTTTCTGCCGGCGTAAAATCTTCTGCATACAATTTATTCCACTCCTGTTTATATTCATAAAACTGTGTACCACAGGTGGGTAAAATAAATAAGCGTTCCAGGTTTTTTACGCCAGGTAATTTAGCGAGTACCTGTTGCTGAAACTGCGGCCAGGCGCCACCGGAAATAATGGCCACCTTTACCACTGTTAACAGGGAATACAATAGTTTGCTCATCTCTTCATCAACGGCTGATTTGCTTTGCGCCAACGTTCCATCCAGGTCAAATACCACGAGTTGTTTCATTGATTATGCTTGTTTTTTTAGTAAGGCCAGGGCGCGTTCGCAAATGTTTTCTACGGTAAACCCAAATTCGCGCAACAGCACCGGGCCTGGCGCTGAGGCGCCAAAATGATCGATGGAGATAATATCGCCTTTATCGCCGGCATAATGGTGCCATCCCTGCGAAATGCCGGCTTCCACTACTATACGGTTCGTTACTTCGGGAGGTAGCACCTGGTCGCGGTATGCGGGCGATTGTGCTTCAAACAGTTCCCAGCTGGGCATTGAAACGGTACGTACCGCGATATTAAATGATTGCAGTTTTTCCTGTGCGGCTACTATTAAGCTCACTTCGGAACCGGTGGCAATAAGGATCAGTTCAGGTTTTGCATCAGGCGCATCTGCCAGGATGTAGCCGCCATAACGGAGCCCGCTGGCTGCGGCGTATTTACTGCGATCCAGTGTAGGCACAGCCTGCCGCGTGAGGATCAATGCTACGGGTTTATCCGGTTCCAGTACGGCGATCTGCCAGGCAGCAATGGTTTCGTTCGCATCTGCAGGACGTATCACTACCAGGCGGGGAATAGCCCGG
>NZ_DATMTE010001058.1:0-2333 GCF_035564935.1 Chitinophaga sp.
GCGTAATCATCATAATCCTGAGTCAGACAAAATCCGCTTTAGGTCTTCCTCGCGGTGCAAATCCAGATATATGTTGCTTTTAAAACAGGAAGGGAGATAAAAGTGAATAATCTCACTCCCATCTCCCCTCGCATTTTTTTATCCAAAATGTGGTCAAATCAAAATACCATTGCACTGCGCGGATTTCTAAATACAGGCAAATTTTTCCGCTTCTATCTCCCAAAATCCTTTAAAATCCCAAATAATCAAATCAGGGTAATCAACGTAATCATCATAATCCTGAGTCAGACAAAATCCGCGTACCGCCGAAGGCGGCGAAGGGAATTACAAATTACCCCGCAACGCCTGCTCCCGTTCAATAGATTCAAACAGCGCCTTGAAATTGCCTTTGCCAAATGATTGGGCCCCTTTACGCTGTATAATCTCAAAGAATACTGTAGGCCGGTCCTGTATAGGCTTGGTGAAGATCTGTAATAAATATCCTTCATCGTCACGATCTACCAGGATGCCTAACTTTTGCAGGGGCGCTATCTCTTCATCGATCTTGCCTACACGGTCCAGCAGCGTTTCATAATATACCGGGGGTACTGTAAGGAACTCAACGCCCCTGTTCTGCAGCTCGGTCACTGTATGCACAATATCGTTAGTGGCAATGGCCACGTGTTGCACCCCCGGTCCGCCGTAGAAGTCCAGGTATTCCTCGATCTGCGATTTCTTCTTGCCTTCTGCGGGCTCGTTGATCGGGAATTTCACACGGCCGTTACCGTTACTCATCACTTTACTCATCAGGGCAGAATACTCAGTGGAAATATCGCTGTCGTCGAAAGAGATCAGGTTCCTGAAACCCATTACCCGCTCATAAAATTCCACCCAGGTATTCATCTCGTTCCAACCCACATTTCCCACACAATGGTCTACATATAACAGGCCGGTTTCAGTTGGCTGGTAAGTTGATTTCCACTCCTTATAACCTGGCATAAATAATCCTTTGTAGTTCCTGCGTTCTACAAACAGGTGCACGGTATCGCCATAAGTATGAATACCACTGCGCACTACTTCGCCAAATTCGTCTTTCTCCACAACAGGCTCCAGGTAAGGCGTGGCGCCGCGTTTTACGGTTTCCTCGTATGCGGAGCGGGCATCGTCTACCCATAGTGCCAGCACTTTCACGCCATCGCCGTGTTTGGCAACGTGACGGGCTATTTCTGTATCCGGTAACAGGGACGTGGTAAGTACAAAGCGCAGTTTATTCTGCACCAATACATAAGAAACCCTGTCTTTCACCCCGGTTTCAGGACCGGCATAAGCCACTGGTTGAAAACCAAAGGCAGTTTTGTAATAATGTGCCGCCTGCTTGGCATTGCCTACATAAAACTCTACATAGTCGGTGCCGTTGAGGGGTAAGAAATCTTGCTGACCGGTTAAGTTGTCTGCATTCATTAATGCTGTTTCCATAACATTCAATTGTTTTGGTTTTATAAGTTGGTTGGTTTTTGTTTAATCATTTATTATTCCGCCCAGCTCATCACATAGCTGCCGTCTTCAATGCCCAATGCGGCTTCTGTGATCTGCAACGGGTGAAAGGTATCTACCATCACTGCCAGTTCTTTTGTTTCCTTTGCACCGATACTTTTTTCCACAGCTCCCGGGTGAGGCCCGTGGGGGATACCCGCAGGGTGCAGGGTGATCATTCCCCGCACTACGTGTTTACGGCTCATAAAATCGCCATCTACATAATACAACACTTCATCGCTGTCGATGTTGCTGTGGTTATACGGTGCAGGTATAGCCAGCGGATGGTAATCAAATAACCGCGGACAAAAGGAGCATACCACAAAGTTGTTGCCTTCAAAGGTTTGATGCACCGGTGGCGGCTGGTGTACCCGCCCGGTGATCGGTTCAAAATCGTGGATGGAAAAGGCAAACGGGTATTCGCATCCATCCCAGCCTATCACATCAAAGGGATGGTGTTTATAATGAATGGGATAAATCACCCCTTTCTTTTTAATACGGATCAGGAAATCGCCTTCCTCATCAATGGTTTCCAGTTGTTGCGGCTGCCGGATATCCCGTTCGCAATAAGGGGAGTTTTCCAGCAGTTGCCCGTATTTGCTCAGGTATCTCTTTGGATAACGGATAGGGCTAAACGATTCCACAATAAACAGGCGGTTGCCATCGCTGTTGAAAGTGATCTGGTAAATAGTGCCGCGGGGAATCACCAGGTAATCCCCATAGCCGAACGCCAGTTGTCCGTATTGCGTTTTCAATACGCCGCTGCCTTCATGTATAAAGATCATTTCATCGGCATCGGCATTTTTATAAAAGTATCCTTC
>NZ_DATMTE010001059.1:0-7367 GCF_035564935.1 Chitinophaga sp.
TGGTGATCCCCTTGGGACTCGAACCCAAGACCCATACATTAAAAGTGTATTGCTCTACCAACTGAGCTAGGGAATCATTCCCCTTTAAAGGGTGGCAAAAATAAACATTATCCCACAACCTCCAAATTTTTTTCCGAAAAAATAAATTCACCTATGCCTGCACCCCACCGGCAAATACCCACGGAGCTGATGGACAACTCAAAGTTTATAAACACACGGAAACCGGATCAGGCTTACCACTGGATTAAATCAATAAGCCGCCGGCTTCGGAGCATCGCTATACGTTAACATGAATTATTCATCCATCCCGCCCTGGTCATCTCCGGCAGTCTTTTTACTATTTGCTACCAGCGCATTCAGGTTAGTCACTTCTTCCTTTGTAAAATACCGCCATGATCCCGGCGCCAGGTCTTTCAATGTCATATTCATGATCCGCGTGCGTTTCAGGGTGGTTACTTCATATCCCAACGCCTCGCACATACGGCGGATCTGCCGGTTAAGTCCCTGGGTTAAGATGATACGAAAACGGTTCGGTCCCTCCTGTTGAACAAAGCATTTCTGCGTCATTACACCGAGAATACGCACGCCGCTGCGCATATTTTTAACGAACTCCAGGTCTATGGGTTTATCAACGGTAACAATGTATTCTTTCTCGTGCTGGTTGCCGGCCCGTAAGATCTTGTTTACAATATCGCCGTCGTTGGTAAGGAATATCAGTCCTTCAGAACGCTTATCCAGCCGGCCTATAGGAAATATGCGGGATGGAAAGTTCACGTAGTCGATGATGTTCGTTTTATCTTTCAGATCCGTGGTGCAGGTAATACCTTTAGGTTTATTGAGCGCTATATATACGGTGGATTTCTTCTTTTTCAGCGGCTCGCCATCTACCTCTACCACGTCGCCATCTTTTACGCGGTTGCCTTTGGAAGCAATGTTGTCGTTGATCGTAACGCGGCCCTGTTCAATGTATTTGTCCGCTTCCCTGCGACTGCAAAAGCCGGTTTCACTGATGTATTTGTTAACGCTGATATCCATATGGCTGCAAATTACTTAAAACCCGGCAAAAAGTCGTGTATGGCGCCGGTGTCCAGGTCCGGCTGTAACTGCGGCAGCATCCACCTGTGCAGGGGTAAGGAAAGGTAAAAGCTGCCTGTAAAGGAAAAATAATTATGCTTTGATGTTAAAAACGAAGAATGTAACTTGTTAGCGGCAACCTGTCATACTGCCCCGGTCCCCGATATGAAAAGATTACTATGCCTGATCACCGGCCTGTTATTGCTCTCCCATTTCACCCTAACGGGCCAAACGCTGTTGCCATATATCCTCAACGGGGCCGCTACCCAGCGTACGTGTAATTGCTATGTGCTCACACCCGATCAGCAAACTACCAGCGGTACGGTATGGAATAAAAATAAAATTAACCTTCACCAGTCTTTTAATTATGTATTTGATGTAAACCTTGGTTGTAAAGATGCAACCGGGGCAGATGGCATCGGCTTCATCCTGCAAACCAAAGGCACCAATCTCGGCGCTACCGGGCAGGGCATCGGTTTTAAGGGCATTTCACCTTCTTTGGGGATTATTATCGATACATACATGAACAACGATGAGAACGACCCGGCTTATGATCATATTTCCATCCAGATGAATGGTATCACGGATCACAGCGATCCGGCGGGTAATCTTACCGCGCCGGTAACGGCACTGGCCGGCAGCGATAATATAGAAGACTGTAACTGGCATCTTTTCCGCATCCGCTGGGACGCTGCCACACAGCACATGGAGGTAAGCGTGGATAATGAGCTACGGCTTACGCTGGATAAAGATATTGTAAACGACATTTTCAGCGGCGATCCCAATGTATTCTGGGGCTTTGCCGGATCTACCGGCGGCAGCTCCAATAAACAGGAATTTTGCGCCGCCCTGCGCCCGGAATTTAATTTCAATCCCGGGCAGATCTTTTGCGATGGCACTCCCATCAGTTTCAGGGACAATTCCAGTTCCTTCGGGTCTATTACCCGTTGGTGGTGGGATCTGGGAGACGGCACCCAATCTACCGCCCCCCTGCCACCCGCTCACGTGTACCCGGCGGCAGGGCAGTATGAAGTAAAACTGGTGATTGAAGATAACAGCGGCTGCATGTCGGATACCTTAAAAGCGCCCTTTACCGTAGGGGCGTACCCGGTAGTGGACTTTGGTCCTGATCCGCTATGCATTACCGGGAAAATGCAGATGGAAGACCGCACTACCATTGCTGTAGGAAGTGCCGGAAAATGGGAATGGAACTGGGGCAACGGCACTACCGCTACCGGGCAGCAACCCACCGCTCCCTACACTACGCCGGGCCCCAAACAAATACAGCTCTCTGTCACCTCTGCGCAGGGTTGCGCTGCCACTGCCACTAAATCGATCCTGGTGAGCAATACGCCGCTGGTAAGCGGTCGCGGCGAGGATGTATGCCTGGGTGCAACTACCGCATTTGAAGGGTTCAACCTTACACCGGCTACCCCTATAAGTCAGTGGTACTGGGACTTCGGCAGCGGGAACACCCTGCAACAGCAACAGGGCGGCTTCCGCTTTGCAGATACGGGCTACTACCGGGTAAGCCTATACGGCATCAGCAACGATGGCTGCGCGTCTCCCGAAGTGGAAGTTCCCGTGAGGGTTACTTCCGTATTCGCACGCGCCGGCAAAGATACCATTGTGGCCAGCGGCCAACCCCTGCAGTTGCAGGCGGAATGGGTTAATCCGCGGGTCCGTTATGCATGGTCGCCGGTAACGGGCCTCAATGATCCGTACACCGACAATCCCGTTGCCATACTGCAGAAAGATCAAACGTTCCGCCTTACGGTTACTTCCCCGGAAGGTTGCGAGGACCACGACGATGTAAGCGTTAAAGTATACGAAGGACCGGAATTTTATGTTCCAAATGCTTTCACGCCCAACAACGACGGACGCAATGATATTTTCCGCGTTATTGCCGCCGGTGTACCAAAGCTGGATTTCTTTTGCATATGGAACCGCTGGGGTCAGGAAATTTTCCGTAGCGCCAGTCTCCCCGGCGGATGGGACGGCACCTGGAACGGGCAGCCTGCTCCTGCTGCCACCTATGTTTGGATGGTGCAGGGCGTGGATTATACAGGACGCCGCTTTAGCAGGAAAGGCACGGTTACGCTTATACGATAACGGTACCCGGAACTACAAGGTAGTGTTACGCCTATGCGACAACAATAACCACAATTCCAGTAAGGAAAGATACAGTAATGTCTATACGCTAAAGTTATAACAATAACGCCTACACGCGGTAACAGATAGCATTGATATTCATCCCCGCTCCTACAGAA
This sequence comes from Chitinophaga sp., assembly GCF_035564935.1. Lineage (GTDB taxonomy): Bacteria > Bacteroidota > Bacteroidia > Chitinophagales > Chitinophagaceae > Chitinophaga. The sequence continues at coordinate 3,345 of NZ_DATMTE010001059.1, forward strand.
GCAAACAGGATCACATCCCCCGCATGCACCTGCTGGTTGGCAATATGCCCCTTCCGCACCATGTCGTACAAAGTGGGTACGGTGGCCACAGAGCTGTTACCAAGTTCGTGGATATTCATGGGCATAATATCGGCGGGTGCTTCTTTGATGCCATATAACTGGTAAAAAGCCCTGATGATGGCAATGTCCATCTTTTCATTGGCCTGGTGAATAAAGATCTTCTTTACATCGGCAATATTAAGGCCACCGGCATCCAGGCATGCTTTCATGGCTTCAGGCACATGCTTCAATGCAAATTCATACACTTTGCGGCCCTGCATCTTCACATAACGTATACGCGGATCCGTTTCCGGTGCATAGGATTTGCCCATACAGATATAGTTGAGTTCCTCGGTTACATACGACTGCGCACTGGTGCTGATTACGCCAGCTGCCCCTTCTTTATCATCAAAGGCTTCTACAATCACAGCGCCTGCACCATCGCTGAAAATCATACTGTCGCGGTCGTAGCGGTCAATCACCCGGCTCAGTGTTTCTGTACCCACTACCAGGCACTTCTTTGCCAGCCCTGCCTTAAAGAAGGCATCGGCCTGGATAAAGCCCTGGATCCAACCCGGGCAGCCAAACAAAATATCATACGGAATACAGGCAGGGTTCCGGATCCCCAATGCCTGCTTCACCCTGGAAGCCAGCGATGGCACTGCGTCCGACTGTATCGTATCCGTGAGTACATTACCAAAATTATGGGCTAGAATGATCTGGTCCAGTGTTTCCGGATCCAGCCCTGCATCTTTGATAGCTGTTGCCGCCGCAGCTACGGCCATTTCCGTGGCGTTCATGTCCATATCGGCGTACCTGCGTTCACAGATACCCGTTACCTCCCCGAATTTGCGGATAATAACTGCCGCCTCATATGGGATCTTCTCTCCCCGGTCACTGTAGAAATCCTGCTGTAAAAAATCGCTGTTCTTTATTTTGTTGGTAGGAATAAAACTACCAGTTCCAGTAATAACCGTCCTCATTGCATTAACCATAGAGCGTTTTTTAAGCTGCCATCTGACAACCTGTCTCGTAAAGATACAACAAAAAGCGTCCTTTCCTAGTACCCGCCTCTGTCTTCATCTTCCCGGAATAAAAACGGCGCCGGTAAAAAACAGCGCCATCAATTATTTTATCTCCATTTAAATTACAAACTATCTGCTACTCCTTTCAGTAATTCGTACGACCGTAACCGTATGTCCTGGTCGTAAATATGTGCAGTAGCCATCAGTTCATCCACCTGTGTTTCTTCTATGAAATGCTGCAAGCCTGTTTTTACGGTAGCAGTACTGCCTATAAAGGAACAAGACAGCATCTGTTGTGCGTGCGCCTTCTCATACTCATTCCATATGCCTTCCATGCTGTCTATGGGGGGTCCCAGCCGGCGAAGTTTCCCGCGTATAATTCCCAGGAACAGCTGGTAGAAAGAAGTAGCCAGCCGGTTCGCTTCGGCATCGGTATCTGCGGCAATTACATTCACGCAGGCCATGGTGTGGGGAGCCGATAGAAATTCAGAGGGCTTGAAATGCTGCCTGTATATTTTCAGTGCCGCATGCAGTTGTGCTGGTGCAAAATGACTGGCAAACGCGTAGGGCAATCCCATAGCAGCCGCCAGGTAGGCGCTGTCTGTACTGGAACCCAATATCCAGATAGGAATATCCAGTCCTTCACCGGGTATAGCCCTCACAGCGCTGGTGTGGTTATCGAACGATAAGTATTGTTGCAGCTCCTGTACCTGTTCAGGGAAATCGTGGCCGGCCCCGAGCCTGTCGCGGCGCAATGCCCTTGCCGTTACCTGGTCGGTACCCGGCGCCCGGCCAAGCCCCAGGTCTATCCGGTCGGGATATAACGAGGCGAGGGTGCCAAACTGCTCTGCCACCACCAGCGGGGCATGATTAGGGAGCATGATGCCACCTGATCCAACCCGGATGGTGCTGGTGCCCCCGGCAATATACCCAAGTAATACGGCGGTGGCGGAACTCGCCACGCTCACCATATTGTGGTGTTCTGCCATCCAGAATCGCTTATATCCCAGCTTTTCAACATGTTGTGCCAGCCGCAGGCTATTCCGGAATGCATCTGCAGGCGTACTTCCTTCTGTTACCGGCGCCAGGTCCAATACTGACAACGGCCGTCTTAATCCTTGCTTACTCATGGACACAAATTTACTACAATGCCGCCGACAGAGGTGAGGTGATATACTTTAGGTAAGCAGCTTAAGCATGCTCCAGCATATCAGTAAACGCAGCAGAAAACCGATATACATCGCCCGGCCAGCGGGCGGAAAGGTAGTTCCGGTCCCGTACAATGAAGCCCCGCTCCGGGTGGCTGGCATCATCTTTCCGCAGTGGAAGCGGTCCGTGAAAGAACTGCGCCGGGCTTGCCAGCGCGGCCGTTACTTCCGCCTGTACCGTTACCCGGTAGGTAAGGTAATAGTCTTTTAACCACCAACGGGTAAGCTGGTAGGCCATCCGCTCCTGGCTGGCCAGTAAGGTGGTGGTTTTGTAGGAATGTAACACGGATTTCCCCGTTTGCGGGTGCCTGCTTCGTGCAGCCAGCACGGTACCATGACAAATAGCTGCCACCGGCTTCTCCGCTATAAAAAAATGGGTAACCACCTGTTGCAATAAAGCGGATTCAAGATAGGGGATCATGCCTTTGTCGTGCCCGCCGGGCAACAGCAACGCGTCATAATCCTCCGCACGGATCTCCGTATATTTTAAAGGTGTGCAAAAAGATTCACTGTTCGACATCCGGTGATAAGCCATCACGGCATCTTCCCTGGCCTGCAACAACCACTTCCATATACCCAATCCATCTCCCCTCAATACCCGCAGGTCTGCCATACCACTGTAACCGCCAGGCGTTGCAAATTGCACCTCGTACCCTTTGGCAGTAAGCAGCAACCAGGGTATAGCGGCTTCAGTGGGATCAAAACCATAATCGGGCAACGGTACCAGCACCTTCTTCATGCAGGGAGTTTTAACGCAGGAAAGGAAGATAACAAAATTACTTAATTTCAGGCCTTATAAATCCTGCTATGCGTGGAAGCTGATGGAAGTAAAAACACTCTTTGAAACACTGAAAGTTGAATTTGAAGCTACCGCAGTGAAATAAAATAAAGGCCCGGTATTGTACCGGGCCCTTATTTTTTATAACAGGTTATATGAAGATGAGTAATGATAATAAAATAAGATAGATCACCAGCTTGATGATCCTCCACCGGTTGGTACGGAAGTGACGGGGCCGTGTAAAATCAACGTTGATACGGCGCATAAAATAACCTGCATTGCCGCTTCCTGCCAGGGTTTTAAGCATTCCCCATTCATTGCTGCACCGCAGCAGGGTCATATAGTAAGCAACTTTCAGATCACGGTAACCCATACCCGCAGCCCTTACATAATTAATCCCCATATCAATCAAAGGGATCGCTGCTATAAGGATCAGCCATTTCTGCCAGCTGAGAAATATAAAGAACAAAGGTGCACAAAGTAAAGCCAGTAGGAGGCCTTCTACAGGATTGGGAAACGCATACCAGTTAAAAGCTTTAAACCTGGGCAGCAGCATGGCCATGCCCGCGCCATAACGGGTAAAACGGTCGTAATGCGGTTGCCCGTTATTCCACCACGGATGCGTAACCCTCGCTTCCTTCACACAGGTGAATGCGGCATTATGCAGCATACTCACCCTCGCCCCGAGGTCAATATCCTCTCCCCCGCCAATAGCCGACAACTCCGGCGAAAAGCGCTGGTCCTGCAAAGCACTGCGGTTAAATAGAATGTTAGCCGTTACGCCCCATTTAAATGTCTCCTTCTTCCTGGCAATCGTAAAAATACTGGTAAGCCCGGCGGCATCCAACGCACGTGTAAAGGCATTCACCGGCGCCGGGAAATCTGTTAATCCTATAAAACCAATTGCAACCGGTTGCGCTTTGATAGCCGCCGCATACCGGAATAACAAATCATCATCTGCCACAATATCATC
>NZ_DATMTE010001060.1:0-10947 GCF_035564935.1 Chitinophaga sp.
GTTATGATCTCCGGCATATAAACACAGTTTCATGATTGAAATCTTCAAAACAAATATCCAGGAACCAGCGCAGGCAGCAACCGTGTTAAAGTCGCTTGAAGAAATGCTTCCAGGCGCACGCATTAACTTTGATCATAACGACTACGATAAAATAATCCGTGTGGAGGCGCCGGCAGTTAATACAGACGCCATCATTTCAACCATCCACGCGTTGGGATTTGTATGCAAACTAATGGAAGACAAGATCTGTATCAGGAACAAACCCTCCTCTCACGAAACAGGATCATTCTGGGAATCCAGCTTTATTGACAAGCAAGCTATGTGGGGATTTGAGCCGGCTGAATCGACCCTTTTAGCAAAGGATTTTTTTATAAAAGAAGGTATTAAAGATATATTGATCCCAGGCATAGGATATGGCAGAAATGCAAAAGTGTTTATAGACAATGGCATTAAGGTAACAGGCATCGAAATTTCGAAAACGGCCATTGACCTGGCAAAAGCGCATTATGGTAACAGTATGAACATCTATCACGGCTCTGTAACAGACATGCCTTTTGATCATCATCGTTACGGGGGAATTTTCAGCTACGGATTAATTTACCTGCTGGATGATGAAGAACGGAAAAAGCTCATCCGGGATTGCTATAATCAGCTGCAACCCAATGGATACCTCTTCTTCTCCGTGATCTCAAAAAATTCACCTAATTACGGGATAGGTACCCAAATAGGTAAAGACCGTTTTGAAGCGACAAAGGGAGCCAAAATATTTTTCTACGACAATGAGTCTGTACAGGAGGAGTTCGGTGAATATGGGTTAACAGACTTTTTTGAGATAGAAGAACCTAATAAAATAATGCCGGGTAAACCTTCCTTCAGGTTTATTATTATAAAATGCAGGAAAGCATCATAAAAACAAAAAGCCCCTAAGGGGCCTTTGCTTTTATGAAATGCCGGCATGCTATTGAATTACTATTCTCTCTGTTCTAACCCCGATGCCGCTTCTCACCGCTACCAGACAAAAACGGCATGTGCATATACTACCGGCGCCGCACCGGTTACTGCGGTTGTAAGACTGTTCAGATAATTCTCCAGGTTGGTATAACCATTAGCAGCATAGCTATTACGATCGGAAGCATCGTTCGGATGTAAGCCATTTGCAATTTCGTAACTATCAGGCATGCCGTCATGGTCGCTGTCTGCCGGCGCAGGTGCAGACGCCAGTGCGGGCCAGGCGTTCACCGTTTGGCTGTAAGGCGTGCCGTGAGGATAACCACCCTGTACATCAATGATGCTACCGGTTCTGTTGCGCACATCATTCACTATTCTCTGATCAAGCGTATCGCGGCCAGGCAAAGAGCAGCCCGCACGTTGCAGCACCGCTTCAAACGCATCCACTGCAGGTTCTGTGTTTATGGGGTAACCGTGATTAAACGGCGTGGCAACCAGCACCTGCGCGGGGTTGGCAACGCTCACTCCCAGGGTATTGTCGGCAGTATTGGCCGGTGAGCCATCTACATAATTTCCATTTACATACCATTTCCCAAAAGGAAGCGTAGCGCTGTTGCTGGGATTGCATATACGGTACTTTACCCCGTTCCCTGTATTAGGTCCGTATTTATAATAATTATTGACTACGTTATAATTTCCGCCTTCACCTCCATAAACAGTATTGATGCCCCAATTGTAAATCACGTTATTACGGAAGTCTACGTTCTCTACACCAATAACAGAGGGGGTATAAGTGCTGATGCCCGCAAAGCGGGGATTACGGTTGCGGCAGTGGGCAATCAGGTTATGATGCATGCTTCCCCTCTTCGCGCCCCATATGCCACCATAACCGTGATGCTCGTAACCTGTGTCCCCGGTCTCAAAATGGTAAGAATAGTTCAGTGGTTCGGAGATCAGACACCATTGAATGGTGAGGTTATCGCCCCGGTAAATAGTAAGCGCTTCATCCGTGCTCCAGCTGGCGGTAACATGATCAACAATAATATTACCGGGTCCGGTGCCGCCAAAGGCGTCATCGCCACCGCTGCCATCAACAGGATTACCGTTTGCATCCACCTTCTTCTGGTATCTGTCCCCCAAACGGAAACGCATATACCGGACTATCACATTATCGCCACTGATACGCACGGGATAATCCGCCACGCATATCCCGTCGCCAGGCGCTGTTTGTCCCGCTAAAGTAGTATTGGCCTTTATATTTAGTCTTCCGTTGAGATGAATGGTACCTGAAACACGGAATACTACCGTCCGGTAAGTAGCCGGTGCAGTTAGCGCGTAACGCAGGCTTCCTGCCAATCCATCATCCAGCAGGTTGGTGACTTCAAAAACAGTAGTGGGTGTTGTTGTCGTGCCACGCCCGCCAGTGGTAAACATTCCTGCGCCTTCTGCCCCGGGAAAAGCAGGTACCTGCGCCTGCAAAGCAGGCGTGTTTAATAAAGCCAGCAAAGTTAACAGGCAACCTGCCAGCGGCTTGATTTTTATGTACAACATATAACCAGGAGGATTACTTAAAAAAAAGAGTTTACTGATTTTCGGATCATCTTATCTCCATCTCGGATCACCGGTACTGTTCCGGCCCGGGTAAGCATTATCCGCTATTTTGAAATTCCCATTGCCAGGGTCCTGCCATAATTGCCCAACAGGGCGGGTATAGGTGGTAATATTCGGTAAGTCGTTGCCTGCCGACAGGTGATCGGATGTGCGGTAATTATTATTAGCTCCGATCACCGTACCTGTACCAGCCCTCAAATCCTTAACGGTAGAAGCTCCGTTGCTGTTTTTCCCAATCCCGAAAATGCAGTTGCTTACGGTAATGCCATTAGCCACTTCATTGGCGTTATAATCAACATAAAAATTCTTACTATTACCCAATGGCGCTTCGTTAAAGGTACAATCCGATATCAATACAGCAGCTGAGCTTTGAGCGCTGGCAATCACACCCTCCACTTTGTAAATGGTACTATTGGTGATAGAAATATTATTGATCCTGCTGGAAGCTCCTATATTCAACACAAAATAGTTGCCTATACTGTCAATGATGCAATTGTCGATAATAAACTCGTTTACAGTAGTAGTGCCTGCCTGCAACCTGGTCATACCCCGGAATATTTCCGCACGGCTGTTAACAAATTTTATTTTCCCTACACTGGCGCTGTTACTGTTATTAAATACATAACGGCCACCATAGTTATCTCCCTGCATATATATGTCATTAAACTCTACGGAATCAATAACCGCCCCCGCTTCAAAGTTGAAATTGCTGGTAAAGAAGATCTTCGCCTGCGTAGTATTGGACAAATCCGGTGCGCTCATGATAACAAGCGATTTATTAAGACTGATGGTAGCAGAGATATTATATGTTTCTCCCCTTTTCAATAATACCGTACTTCCGGAGGGGAGCAACGGCAAAGTATCGGCCAGTACACCCGGCCTGCCGGTGAAAGCGGTAAGATCTACGATCGTTCCTGAAAACGGCGCTTTGGTACTAAAATCTGCATATCCTCTCTCTTCATTACCACTATATAGGAACACAATATACCGGGTAGAAGGTTCCAGGCCTTCCGCCACTTTATATTCGTTCACGATATCTCCCGGCGTTAATGCAATGGTGGCCGCCACTGAATTATCTGCGGCTTTTACAATTTTCACAGATGATACGGCGGCTCCTTTTGTAGTCCACCTTACCCGCACGGAGTTAAAGGTAATGTCGTCAATACCGGGCACTTTCAATATAGATGATAAAGTTTTGATGGCGCCTAAATCGGACCATCTTGAATTTAGCACTGTATCTGTAGCAACCGCTTTCACACGCACCTGGTACAGCTGATTGAACAGCAGCTTTTTTACAACTGCTGCATTGGTATCCAGTGATAACGACAAATCGGTGGTCCGGAAAGTGTCACGGCTTAACTGGACTTCGTAAGCAACTGCTCCCGCTATTTTTTGCCAGGACGCAACTACCGTATTGGAATCGGCGGTTAGCTCTCCTGCAATCACAGGTCTGAATAACCTCGATACAACAGCATCGTCCTTCTTTTTGCAGGATATATAGATACAGGAAGCTATTGCTAGGATGACAGAGATCTTTTTCATAATTGATTTATTTCCCGGAAAAATGTGCTGATTAATAACCGTATTCATTTTTTAAAGTACCCAGGCTGTTCGATATCACGGAGCTGTGCAAAGGCAGAATATACCGGACCGGGGTGTTTCCGGTATTATCAGTATATCCTCTCCATTGCCACAAGGTGTAATTTGCCGGTCCATCTGTTGTTGTATTCCACAGGTTACGCAGCCAGTTTATCTTAACATTGTACTCCGCCGGAACTGTGCCCGTTACCTTTTGAAACCTGTTTAAAAAAGAAAGGGTTTTATCGCTGTTTCTTTTTGCGTAGAGATAATCCGGGAGCTGACTGTACATACCTACGCCCGCTATCGCATCCTGCCCCATCTGGTTCAGCACTTTCCTGGTTTCAGCAATTTGCTTTCCATACAGGTTCCATCTTACCAGGTCAAACTTCCGCACCATTTCACCTCCCAGTTCCCATGCCCGTTCTTTAACAATGGCGTCAAAAAATGATTGCTTACTGCCAATCGCGGTAACGTAGGTCTCTACCTTGTCGCCCCACATAGCAGGAGGGAAAGCGCGCCGGCGAACCTTGCGCAGGGCGTCCCTTGCATCACCCGTAGGGCCGTACAGCTCATTCTCACTCTCTGCCAGCATTAACAGTACATCTGCATAACGCATAAGCGGCCAGTTGATACTGGTACCTTTCGACGAGGAAGGACCCAGCGGAGTCGGCACCAGCATGCGGTTCCATTTATTGATGGTAATGGAAGTCGGTCCCGTTGGTATCTGCGCCAAAGTATCGTTATACGAAATGATAGAACAGGTAGCAGCCAAACGAAGGTCAGTTGTATCAAACGAGTAATAATACGTAGGCGTAAGGATCATTTGAATGGTGGTAGCGCCGAATGAGTGATAACTGATTCCATTGGATACACCAACACCTACACACCAGCCAACATCTCCAAAGCCGGGCGCATAGGCTACCTCATACAATATATCACTGTTCACCGGTTTAATGTATTTATTCTCATTCATAAATACAGCGGCGTAATCAGTTAATTCCCTGGGCTTCAGGCTTACCAGTTTTTTACAGTATACATTGGCTATCTTATAATACTCCTGGTAGTCATCTTTCCGTTTCATCGTCATATCAGGATAAAGCCAGTAACCGCCGCGGATAAGCGCCAGCCGGGCAATCAGGCCGATGGCAAACTCCCGGTTAATACGTTCAATGCCATTATCCAGCTGATCGGCCCATTGCATTTTGGATTCGATGCCTATCAGGTCATTGATCAAAAAAGTCAGGATGGAATCCCGGCTTGTCCTGGGCAAATAAAAGTTATCCCCTGCACGGGATGGTTTAATGCTGAAAGGCACATCCCCCCAGTGATGTATCAGCAACATATACCAATACGCCCGTAAAACTTTTACCTCTCCCAGCAGGTTCAGGTAAGTTGCATTGGCAGGATCCTTTACCAGGGAAATAGTAGTGAGCCCATGTTCACATTCATTGGCTTTATTGATAGCGCTGTAAGCATTGTTCCAAACAGTGAGCAGATCGTTGTTGGAGGTGGTTGCTTCAAAAGACCAGAGATCGCGTCGTGCGCCATCCGGAGAAGCAGCTACTGAGTTGCCAACCTCTACATCTGTATTACCGGCAAAAAGCGTGGATACGCGTGATGTAAAGGCATCCTGGTTGAACATCGCATATACCATGTTAACCGTTTTCTTCGCATCCGGCTCTGATCCAAAAACATATTCTTCGGAAAACCTGGAAGCTGAATCAGAAGTCAGGTATTTCTTGCAGGAAGCAAGCAGGAATAATATAACGATGGAAAAATATAAAGGACGTTTCATTGTTTTTTTATTAATGTCTTGCTAAATCAGAAAGTTATATTTACACCTACCGTATACGAGCGGCTTTTGGGGAAAGCCGAGTAATCTACTCCCGGTACCAGCTGATTATAACCACTGTTCCTTGTAGTGCTTACTTCAGGATCATATCCACTGTATTTTGTCCATACAAATGCGTTATACACCGTTGCGTATATTCTTGCTTTCGTCATGTAAGCACCGGATATTATTTTTTTGGGCAACGAGTATCCCAGCGACAGTGTATTCAAACGCAGGAAGGAGCCATCTTCTACCGCCCCTGAATGAAAATAGGGAGCGGCGCCACCCATCGAAAAAGGAGACCAGGTTTTTGGATGGGGATTCAAGGCGGCCAGCTCTTTCAGATCTGTTACCAGGTTACCTTTTGCATCAATATAATGGAAGCGGTTATCGTAGCTGGAAGTGCTCAACAGGTTACCGTAGGTAGTTCTGTAAAGCATGTTGAAAGAAATTTTTCCGGTATTATAAATGTCATTGCCATATACCCAGTTAAAAATGGCCGACAGGTCAAATCCTTTACAGGCGGCATTCAATCCAAAGCCGCCGGTGGCCTTTGGTAAGGCGCTACCGATAATGGTGCGGTCGCTTGCATCAATAACACCATTGCCATCAAGGTCTTTTAATTTCAGCACGCCCGGCCGCAAACTTATTCCGCCGAGGTCCTGTTGCGCAGCGCCGTTTTTCAGAATGTATTTTCTTGCAACGGGATCGTAGCTGCTGAAATCATTCACTGTATACATGCCATCGGCTACATATCCGTACATCAAACCTATGGTGCGACCTACCATCAACCTGTAATCATCGATGCCTTTCAGATCGGTTCCGGCCCAGTTAGAGTTAAACGACCGCTCATCTACCCCATCCAGTTTATCAATTCTTGCACGGTTTATACCTATATTAAAGTTGACGCTTAAACTGAACGCCTTCTTATTAATGATGTCAGTGTTGAAGGTCAGTTCAATGCCACGGTTAGAGGTTTGCCCGATGTTTCGCTGCTGCGTGGAAAAGCCCGTTGTTTGCGGAATAGCAGATTGTACCAGCAGGTCTTTGGTAGTATTGTGGTAGAAGTCGAGCGTTGCGGATACCTTATTATGAAAAAGATCAAAATCGAAACCCACATTACGGGTCACCGTAGTTTCCCATTTTACATCCGGGTTGGTTAGCTGTGAACTGGCATAGGTATAATATGGATTAGGTATGTCACCCGCACCATACGGACGGTTGCTGCTCGGGGCAAATAAAAGCCGCCACTGATCCGCAGCAATATTGTTATTGCCCACAATACCATAGCTGGCCCTTAACTTCAGGTCAGAAACAAATTTCACATTGTTCATAAACTCTTCTGAAGAAATACGCCAGGCGAAAGACGCAGCAGGAAATATGCCCCATTGTTTTCCGGGTGCAAAACGTGTGGAGCCATCATAACGGGCGGTTAAATTTAAAATGTACTTCTCTTTAAACTGGTAAATGGCGCGACCAAAAAAGGATGCCGTTTTTTCCGGTGCTATTTCCGTTGTGCTGTGAATATCAGGCGTACCCAGGCCCATTGTTGCAAAGAGTTTCTGGGGAGTAATATCTACATTAAAATACTTCGCCCTGTTATATTCTTCAAACCCTTGTCCTCTTGCCAAAATTTCCTGTCCTACAAGAAAGTTCAGGTTATGCGTGGTACCTTTCTCCCATTGATAATTAATAGTATTCGTGAACCGGTAATCCTGCAATCTTGTTTGCGTAATTTCTCCCAGCGGCAGGTTTCCGCCTTCATTTCTCGCAGTGCCGGTTAAGGGTCCATAGTAACGGCGGTTCTCTGAAAAAGTTAACCCAAGACTATACTCAGAACGGTAAGTAATGTTTTTTGTGATTAACCACGACGCGCCTGCATTCACATTAAAAACGCGGTTGATACGCCTGCGGTAGTCCTGTGCCGATAACTGCAAGGGATTTATCAGGTTGCTTAAAAACTGTTCATAATCATCTCCGCTTCCGGGATCAATAATGATCATATCGGCAATTCCATTTACAGGCCGGGTGGTAATCCCGTCTCCTATACGAAAGCTGGCGCCTCCTGCCGAACCTGCGCCGTTCATAACAGGATGCGTATAACGCATGTTCATATCGAACTTCAGCGCCTTTGAGATGTTATGATTCAGTTTAAAATTGAGGTAATTGCGTATATAGCTGTTACTTGGAATTAACCCTGATTCCTTGTTGTAGGTATAGTTCAGGGCATACTTTGTGTTATCATTTCCACCGGTTAAGCTGATGTTATGTTGTTGTGAGTATGCCGGGCTGCCGTATAATTCCTGTTGCCAGTCGGTGCCTTTTTGGGTCTTATATATTTCCAGGTCATCGTAAACACCGAAGTACCTGGAAAAATTATCCACATCGCTCTGGCTTCTCAACCGTGCATACTCGTATTGCGCCAGTACAAATTCATAAGGAGAAAGCACTTCCAGCTTACGGGGCAACTGCCTGGCCTGAACAAAGCCGTTATAAGAAATAGTGGATTTGCCTCCTTTGGCGCTTTTTGTAGTAACAATCACCACTCCATTAGCGCCGGCAGCACCGTATATAGCTGCGGTGGCAGCGTCTTTCAGGATGTCGATGCTGGCAATATCAGAAGGAGCGATATCATTGATATTGCTAACTCTGAATCCATCCACAATAAACAGCGGATCATTGCTGCCTGTAATGGAACCACCGCCACGAACGCGTATCACGATCTCTGCACCAGGTTGTCCGTCTACCGTAGTTACCTGTACACCGGGCAGGCGGCCTGTGAGGGCTTCTGCGGCATTAGCCACCGGCGCTTTCTCCAGCTGGGCCCCGCTGATGGAAGATACCGTGCCAGTTAAATTCTTTCGTTTCACGCTCTGATAGCCAATCACCACCACTTCATTCATGTTCTTATTTTCCTCCTGGAGCATAATAACAATGGGAGCATTACCGGTAACAGTAACTTCCTTCGACTCGTAACCAACATAAGAGACATACAGCCTGGCATCTGGCCGGGAAATATTCATACTGAAATTTCCATCTTCATTACTCAGCGCTTTATTAGTAGTGCCTCTTTCTACTATAGTGGCGCCCGGCAGCGGTTCCTTGCTGCTACCGGTTATCTTCCCGGTTATCGGAATCGGGGCGCCGGCATGATCTTTCGGCGCCGGGGCGCCGTTAGTGGACAATTTCTCTGATACCACAATGGTTTTCTCCACAATGGAATAGGTAAACGGCAGTTGCGAAAAGCAAAGCTTAAGCGCCTGTTCAAGCGTGGCATTGCCAACAACAATGGTCACCTTATTGGCATTATTCAGCAATCCGTCTACATAAAAAAAAGCATAACCTGTTTGCCGGGTGATCTCACGGAACACCTTTTCTGCAGGTACATTCTTTTCATTTAAAATAATTCCCTGTGCCGAAATAGTAGCGCCGGCCTGCAGGTAAGCCATAATCAGCAGGGCAATGGTCAGTTTCATTATTCGCGGGGATTTACCGCCGGATCGGAGGCATAGCAGGATGACGGCAAAGCATCTCCTAAACGATGCTTTTCCAAAGACAATCGATGACATAATTTGTTCCTCTTTTGGTTGAAGAAAATAGTGGTGCTACATCTTTTCAGCTGAACTTACAGGCGCCGGTACGGTATTCAGGGCTTTATCTTTGTGATCCAACCGCTTCTGATCCGGTCCCGCTCTGCCTTACTACAATGTTTTTCCCGTGGATTTCAAATCGTACTTTATTGGTTAATTCTAAAATTTTAAACAACTGCTCAGCATTGGCACTCCTGGAAATCTGTCCTGAAAAGCGTGCTGAAATACCTCCCTTATACTCAATCCGGATATCATACCATCTTGCGGCCTGCCGTAAAACTGTTTCAATATCTGCTGCCTGGAATTGGAACATACCATTCTTCCATGCTATTACTTCTTCCGTGTTTACATTATCCTGCAATTTCATTTCCCCATCGGCCATAACCGAAGCCTCCTGGCCTGGTTTCAACTTGCTGGCTTGTTTTCCACTGGTAACTTTTACACTGCCTTCAAGCAATGTTGTTTTAACAACAGGTTCATCTTTATAGCTATTGATATTGAAGCTCGTTCCCAGTACTTCTACATCTATATTGTTTGCGTGAACATGAAAGGGCATTTGCTCATTCCCGGCCACTTCAAAATACGCTTCCCCAACAAGTTCCACTTCCCTCTCTTTACCTGAAAAACTAACCGGGTAACGTAAGCTGGAAGATGCATTCAACCAAACTTTGGTTCCATCGGCCAATGTTAACTGGTACTGTCCTCCTTTAGGAATAATGATGGTATTATATACCGCTGCAGTTGTGGCATCGCCTGTTGGTTTATATGCTACCTGCCCGTTGCTTAGCTTAATAATTCCGGCCCGGCCCTGCTGTACCAATGCACCTTCATCTAAACTGTCGAGATCCAGCATGGCGCCGTTACCCAGCTTTAATACCGCCCTGTTGCCTCCCGGTGGAAGAGTAACTCCCTGGTCAGGTGTACCTGCCTGCGCTACTTCGTTTTTCAATGGTGTTTTTAATGCGAACCACCAATAACCTGTAGCCAGCACCAGTACAAAAACGGCAGCAACAGCTATTCGTTTTATATAAAGGAAAATTGTTCCGGAGCGTTTTCTGTTTGTGCTGATATCCCCCTGCAAATGATTTTGTATAGCTTCCAGCACTTTGTTATCCGGTTCGCCTTCAAGGGCATGCTCTTCCAGCTCCTTGTCAATAATACCTTCCAGCCGGCTTTTATACGCCGGTTCTTTTAACATGCGGCTAAAGATCTTCCACTCCTGTTCAGTCATCCTGCCTGTCAGATACTTATCTAATAACTCCTGAAAAATATTATGCTCCATAACGTTCAATTCAATTCCAAAAAGCAGCCGTATTATTAAAGACGCATAGCCAAACCAAAAGGGGACGTTGGTTCAAAAAAAAATTATGCGAAGATCTGGTCGAT
>NZ_DATMTE010001061.1:0-6744 GCF_035564935.1 Chitinophaga sp.
GATTAAAGTTTTTATTAATTTGGCGGTATAAACGGCCCCTAAGCCATCAACCATATCGCTTTATGGATCGCAGACAATTCCTTACCTTATCGCCTGATCGCCATCAAACGCGAACTGCTGCTACTATTGCCCGTACCGCCACCGGCATTACACCATATACCGGTACCTGGGATACACTGCAACGCATTCACCTGCTGAAACGCACCCTGTTCGGGGTTACACCCGCAAACGTTAATGCATTCAGCAGTCTTACAATGCAACAGGCAGTAGATACACTGCTCACCGCACAACCGGATCCTTTACCCCCGGTCAATAACTACGGTATCGATGACACCGGCGTTACACCCGGCGCTACATGGGTCAAAGCCCCGCTTGGCGATGAAATGCTGGAACAGAAAAGGATCGCATCCTATAAAGCATGGTGGACAGGCCAGATGATCAACCAACAGGCAAGCATACACGAAAAAATGGTGCTCTTCTGGCATAACCACTTTGTTACGGAAACAGGAATGGTAAACGATAGCCGTTTTCTCTATCAATATAATCTTACCCTGCGCCAACATGCCCTCGGTAATTTTAAAGCCCTTACCAAGGCAATCACCCTGGATCCCGCTATGCTGGTATATCTCAACGGATACCTTAACTCCAAAGGCGCCGCCGATGAAAACTACGCAAGGGAATTACATGAACTTTTTACAGTGGGAAAAGGACCGGATTCACATTATACAGAAGATGATGTAAGAGCCACCGCACGCGTGCTTACCGGCTTCCGGGTAGACAGAACCAACATCGTAAGCCTGTTCGATACTACACAACATGATCTTGGCAACAAAGAATTTTCAGGATTCTATCTCAATAAAGTAATCTCCGGGAAAACAGGCCAGGAAGGCGCCAAGGAACTCGACGACCTCCTCACGATCATCTTCCTGCAACCGGAAGTAGCAAAGTTCATCTGCCGCAAACTGTATCGCTTCTTTGTATACTATGATATTGATGCAGCCACAGAACAAAATGTAATTACACCACTGGCAGATATTTTCCGCAGCAGCGGCTACGATATCAAAGTAACGCTCAATGCACTTTTTACCAGCGAGCATTTCTTCGATCCGCTGAATATGGCCTGCCTTATTAAAAGCCCGGCCGACTTCTGCATCGGTATCTGCCGCGAATATGGCATACCCTTCCCAACCGATTATACCAATCAATATAAAGCATGGGCAGTAGTGCAGGACAGGGCCGCCGCTATGCTGCAGAACTTCGGAGATCCCCCGCTGGTGGCCGGTTGGGACGCCTACTACCAGGCCCCCGCATTTCATGAACTGTGGATCAATACCGATACCCTGCCCAAACGCAACCGCTTCAGTGATGGCCTCGTAAGCGCCGGTGGATTCAATGGACTCCGGATAGACACACTCGCCTTCGCCAGCAGGCTGCCACACCCGGAAGATCCCATAGCATTGGTGAACGATTCCCTGGATATACTTTATCGTGTAGGCGTTTCCGATACCGTAAAAGGATTCCTGAAAAATAAGATCCTTCTGAGCGACCAAAGCCCCGACAGCAACTATTACTGGACCCAGGCATGGAACGCCTGGAAAGCGTCGCCAACAGATGCCGCCCTGAAAGATAACGTGGAAAGCCGCCTCCAGGCACTGTATAAATACATTATGGACTTGTCTGAATATCAATTATCCTGATAGCAGAAAAACCTTTTTATGAAAAGAAGAGACTTCCTGAAATATACAGCGCCAGCTGCTATCCTGCCAACTTTAATCAACGGCTTTTCCATTAAAGCCTTCGGTTCATCCCCCATGCTGGATGCACTAAGCACTGCGTCTGCCGACAATGATCATGTACTGGTAATGATCCAGATGACTGGTGGTAATGATGGCCTTAACATGGTCATCCCACTGGATATTTATGGTAAATACCAGGCGGCACGTTCAAACATTGCCATACAGGAAGGAAAGGTGCTCCGCCTCGATAATTACACCAAATCCGGCCTCCATCCCGCTATGACAGGCATACAAAAACTTTACAACGACGGAAAAGTAAGTATCGTTCAAAGCGTTGGATACCCCTCGCCCAATTTCTCGCATTTCCGTGCTACCGATATCTGGCTCACCGGTTCTAACTCCAATGAGGTGCTTACCACGGGTTGGGCAGGCCGCTATCTCGATACACAATATGAAGGATTCCCCGATGGCTATCCCAACGACAAAGCACCCGATCCGCTGGCTGTGCAGATAGGCTCTATCGTATCGCCCGCTTTCCAGGGCCCCTACGCCAGTATGGGCATCGCTATTACCAGCGCTACCGATTTTTATAACCTGATAGATGGCGTTACTGATCCTGTACCCAATACCAAATGGGGAAAAGAACTGGAATATATCCGCCTCATCGCGAAACAAACCAACAGCTACGAAAAAGCGATTACTGCCGCGGCAAAAAAGGTAACCTCACAAGGCGCTTACCCGGCCAATAACAGCCTCGCGGAACAACTGAAAATAGTAGCGCGCCTGGTGGCAGGCGGACTGAAAACAAAACTTTATATGGTAAGCACCGGGGGCTTCGATACCCACGCCAACCAAACGGAGGGCGGCGATACCAGCAAAGGCGGTCACGCTAACCTGCTGGGCGGCGTTTCAGACGCTATCAAAGCCTTTATGGACGACCTGAAAGGACTGCACGCTTCCCGCAGGGTAGTAGGCATGACTTTCTCCGAATTTGGCCGCCGTATTAAATCAAATTACAGCATGGGTACGGATCATGGCGCGGCCGCTCCCATTATTATTTTTGGAGATTATGTGAACCAGGGAGTGCTGGGAAATTCTCCCGCATTGCCGGACGCTTCCTCTGTAATCGATAATATTCCCATGCAGTACGACTTCCGGTCTATCTATGCATCTATCCTGGAACAATGGTTCTGCGTGGATCAAACAGTATTGAAAACCATTCTGCGGGACGATTACCAGCGCCTGCCGCTTATCAGCGGCGTGGCCTGCGGTACCATTACCGGCCTGCCCGACCTGGATACAGATGATAAAAAGCTTATCACCAACTCACCAAACCCATTCGCAAATTATACCACCATTACCTATGTTACCGGCAGCGGCAACACATTGGTGCAGATCTTTGATACTACCGGCCGCCTCATTGGCATACCCGTGAATAAAGTGCATGCACCCGGTACCTATACATTCACCTTTGATGCGCATAACCTGCCCAATGGCATTTATTATGCCCGCTTCCAGAACGGCCCTGTACAACAGGTTCGCCCTATGCTCAAAGTAAACTGACCTTATAATTTCATTAATATTCGTGCAACACCGTTGCAAATAGATGGATTTTGCTACCTTTGCCTCCGTGTACAAACACTATCTGCATAAAATATTAGCAATTATTCTCCTGGGAGTATTTATTATAAATACCATCCCCAGGGAGTTTATACACGAATTTACAGGTCACCATGATACGGTAGACGGCCTTCACCAACACGACGGACTCACCATATCTGAACAGCACCGCCACTGCGATTTCCTGCAGATAGGCGTAGAACCCTACGAGTTATTTGTTACTTTATATATACCTCCGGTCCAGAAAGTAATCTGGGTATTTTCTCCGCTTACGTTACCGGAAACCACGCATCTGCCTTATTTTAATCTCACTCCCAGGGCGCCCCCGGCACACCTGACTTAACCTTTTTTGTTGCAGCGTAAACCATCCGTTCGCGCTGGTTATTTATTATTACTGATTCTATATTTTTCAGATATGCATTATTTGCGTGTATTTATACTCGGGCTTTGGAGTGTAATGTTACTGGCGTTACCTGCTGCCTATGCCGGTACTAACCCCGAAGAAGGGGAATATTCAAATTCTCTGACCGGTAAAGTGGTGGACAAATCAACGCATACACCACTGCCCGGCGCTACTGTTTACCTGCCGGATCTCCGCGTAGGCGCTGCTGCCGATGCGCAGGGAAATTATATCATCAAAAATCTGCCTAAAGGAAAATACGTGGTAGATGTACACTACATCGGTTATGCTGCCTACAGCGCGCCTGTAGCCATTTCCGGCGCTACCACCCAGGATTTTGAACTCGGTGAAACACTGATAGAAAAAAATGAAATCGTTATCACAGGCGCTAACCTGGCTACATCTGCCCGGAAAACACCCACGCCCATCAGCGTGATCCGCCGCGATTATCTCGACGACAACATCTCTACAAATATCATAGATGCAATAGCAAAAGTACCGGGCGTTACACAGCTCTCTACCGGACCTGCTATCTCAAAACCTTTTATCCGCGGCCTTGGTTATAACCGCGTAGTAGTAGTGGGCGACGGCGTGCGCCAGGAAGGCCAGCAATGGGGCGATGAACACGGTATCGAAATAGACGATTACAATGTAAGCAGGATAGAAGTGCTGAAAGGCCCCGCCTCGCTGATCTATGGATCAGATGCACTGGCAGGTGTGGTGAACATTGTGCCACCCGCACCGCTGCCTTTGGGAAAAATTAAAGGCAACGTGGAAGCCAACTACCAGACCAACAACGGGCTGATGGCATACCACGCAGATATTGCCGGTAATAATAACGGCTTTAGCTGGGGCGCCTTCGTTACACAAAAACAGGCGCACGACTATAAGAATAAATACGATGACTACGTATTCAATTCCCGCTTTAACAATACCAACTTTGGCGCTAACATTGGCATCAACAAACAATGGGGATATTCCCACCTCACCTTCACTTCATTTAACCAGCACCTCGGGCTGGTGGAAGGAGAGCGCGACAGTAACGGCGATTTCCTGAAACTGGTCAATAACAACGGTTCAGAAGAAGAAGTACCGGCTACCGGCAGCGACAATAAATCCTACAGCATGACAGTGCCCAAGCAGCAGATCAATCACCAGAAAATAGTATGGGACAACAGCCTGTACCTGCACAACGGTGGCCGTATCGGTCTTACCCTGGGATATCAGCTGAATCAGCGCCGCGAATTTGGCGATGTGCTGGCGCCGTCTACACCGGAACTGTACCTGCACCTGCAAACCTTCAACTACGCACTGAAATATTACCTGCCCGAAATGAATGGCTGGCAAACAACTGTAGGCGTGAACGGGATGCAGCAAACCAATCAGAATAAAGGAGAAGAATTTCTGATCCCGGCATACGATCTGTTCGACTTCGGCGCTTTTGCCGTAACCAGCAAAACGTTTAATAAGCTCACACTGAGCGGGGGCCTGCGTTTCGATAACCGTTCCCTGAAGTCCAAATCACTGTTCCTGGATGAAGATGGCAAACCGGCTAATACCGGTGATACAAAATTTGACGGCTTTAAACGTAACTTCAATAATGTGTCGGCCAGCGTGGGACTCAGCTATGAAGCCAGCGAACAGGTAGTACTGAAACTCAATGCAGCAAGAGGCTTCCGCGCACCGAACATTGCAGAGCTTTCTGCCAATGGCGTGCATGAAGGAACCATCAAGTATGAATATGGTAACCAGGACCTTAAACCGGAAGTGAGCACACAGGTAGATGCAGGCGTGGATTTTAACACCGAACACGTTTCCTTGTCGGCCAGCCTGTTTTATAATCATATCAATAATTTCATTTTCTCCCGCAAGCTGTTCAATATGGCCGGCACGGATTCCATCCCCGCCGCAGATAATGATGAAGGGTATGCAGCGTTTAAATACCAGCAAACAGATGCCAACCTTTACGGGGGGGAGCTGATGCTGGATATTCACCCGCATCCGATCGACTGGCTCCATTTTGAGAACACTTTCTCTTATGTAAGAGCTACTACAGCTAACAGTACCGACTCTACGAAATATCTCCCTAATATCCCGGCGTCACGCTGGCTGTCTGAATTAAAGGGAAGATTTAAGAAGGTGGGAAAAAGCCTGCTGAAGAATGCTTACATCGGGGTGCAAATGGATCTGAACTTTGCCCAGAATGATGTGTTTTCAGCTTACGAAACAGAAACCCCTACTTCCGGTTATACCCTCTTTAACGCCGGGTTAGGTAGTGATTTTGTAAACAGGAAGAATAAAACCTTATTCTCCCTGCATTTCGCTGTCAATAACTTAACAGATGTGGCTTATCAAAATCACCTGAGCAGGTTGAAGTATGCGCCCATCAACGAAGTAACCGGCAGATCAGGCGTATATAATGTTGGCCGGAATTTCAGTGTGAAGCTCGCAATTCCGATTGATTTCAAATAGTGTTAATGTTTCTTTTAAAAGGCTCCTGCATCCGCAGGGGCTTTTTTTATGCTGTCGGCCGCCGTTTCTTTTATGGAATCAACCAGCCTGGTATAGGTAGCCTTGTTATTTTTTATTTTGAAGAAGATCTTCCGGGTTCCCGCAGGCGCCATATTGATGCCTACTACAGTATCCGTTCCCGTTATCATCAGCTGGGGAACAGGTATAACGGTATTAATGGTATCAATGGCCCGCATATAATTGATCAGCCGCCTGCCTTCCCTGGTAATGTGAATGGTTTGCATCCCTGCCCCGGAATTGGCAATGGCCGCCGTAATGCCCGCAGCCTCAAACACTGCACTGTCGCTGTTGATATTTCCATTGGTAAGGGTAAAGGGTACCGGCGCTGCGTGTGTAGCCGATGCCGTAGCTGCAGAAGGGGTTTGGGTGGCCGGCTGTTTACAGCTCAGCATTAAAACAGGTAGCAGTAATAAGGTTCTTTGCACGATGAGTAACTGTTTAAAAAGATAAAGCTAT
>NZ_DATMTE010001062.1:0-1908 GCF_035564935.1 Chitinophaga sp.
GCTTTTTTCTTATTTAGTAACTCCTGTAATTCCGGATGCTGTTTTAAATATTCAGCACCGGTATCTTCAAAAACATAAGGAGAGTAACCTTCTTTTTGTCCGAGAATGGCATCAAAAAAGTTCCATGCAAAAAATGAATCGCCGCCGGTGGGCTCCAGCGTTTCTACCAGGTAGCGGTTAGCCTGCTGGTTCACCGGGATATAGTAATCGCCTTTCCTGAACCTGATGGAATCCTTGCTGCTGCTAACTTTGATGTTGGTATGCAGGTAATGTTTTTCAAATGGTTTTGTATAACTCTGGAAATCGGCAATGTGATATACTTCTACAAATATGGTGGTGTCATGTTGCAACGGCTGCATTTTTACCTGGTTATTTTTTAGCAGGTTGATCACCGCCCACCATCCCTGGGGGATGATATATGCTTCCGGTTTTTCCACGAAATTTTCTTCCGTAGCATAGTTGTAGAATTTCACCTGCCGGGTGTATGGTTTTGTACGATCATAATATAACCTGGGCAGCCCGGAAATGGCGCTGGGCTTATGCCCCGAAGCGAAGCCACGGAAGGTGATCAGGCTGTATTTATTCATATCAAACTGCCAGGCGAGTGGAAATTTTTTTTGAGTAGTGGCGGCTTGTTTCGCCTGTTCACGTAATTGTTTAATTGCCTCGCTGTGGGTGGCCGTGAATTGGATGAAGCATTCCATCAGGGCATAGGTAGCTTTTACGCGTAGCGGATAGGGTTTTAACATATGTGTTTCCGGTACAAATCCGAACGTGTGGAAAAGGGTGGTATAACCGCTGGAATAACGGGGTAGGTCGGCAAATTCCACCCAACCACTGTCGGGTGTTTCGCCAAAATGATTTACGTAGGGCACCAGGTCGTATCCTTTCTTTTTCATAAGGGCATACAAACCGGGTTCAAATGTTTGGTGCATAAATTCGCCCATTGGGCCACCGAGCTTATTATGCTGGGTGGTGAGCAGGGTCATGATATGCTGGTAATCGGCCCCATTGCTAACGTGGTTATCCACAAACACATCCGGATCTGTGAGGTGATAAATCTGCTGGAAGGCGAGGGCGTTCTTTGAATCGGCTTTTATAAAATCGCGGTTAAGGTCCAGGTTCTGGGCATTACCGCGGGAGCCAAAGGCATCGGGGCCGTTTTGATCTACCCGGTACCAGGGAGAGCGGTTCAGCATTCCCCCGATATTATATACCGGGATAACAGCGAGAATGATATTTTCGGGGAGATGGATTTTGCCCTGTGCCAGGTCGCGCAGGAGCATCATAGTCGCGTCTATGCCATCAGGTTCGCCGGGATGAATACCGTTATTAATGAGAATAACCCTTTTATTTTGTTTATGGAGGCTTTTAAAGTCGAAATTCCGCCCGGGGGAATAAGTAACCAGGTGCAGGGGAAAACCGGCATCTGTGGCACCAATAGCCTGCATATGTATTTGCGGAAAGCGTTTGACAAGCTGTTGATAATACCGGATCACCTCCGCGTAGCTAGCCGTTTCCCGGCCATTGGTTTTTTCGTATCGTGTTGTGAGGTCCTGCGTGTAGGAAAGCAGGGGAAACAGGGCGGCAAGAAGCAGGAGTATCTTTTTCATCATCTTGATATAATGGAAAAACAAAAAGCCCTTCCTTTTTGGAGGAAGAGCTGTAAATATTGTTACTGAAGCAATTAAGCCAGAGCTAATACTCTCTTAGCCAGCTTGCTTTTCAGATTTGCAGCTTTGTTTTTGTGAATAACGTTACGTTTAGCGAGCTTATCAAGCATAGAAGCTACCTCTGCCAGATCTTTCTCCGCTGTTGCTTTATCGGTAACTGCTTTCAAATCACGGATGGCGTTACGGGTAGTTTTACCATAGTAACGGTTACGCTCATTACGCTTTCTGCTTTGAC
>NZ_DATMTE010001063.1:0-4155 GCF_035564935.1 Chitinophaga sp.
CTGAGTCAGACAAAATCCGCATCGCCGAAGGCGATCTTTACGCGAATTACATTACTTTTGTCGCTTGACGAAACAGATTAGCCGATGATTTTCTCCCATTTACACGTTCATACCCAATATTCCTTACTGGATGGAGCTGCCGACATTAAATCGCTGTATAAAAAGGCGATGGCTTCCAATCAGCCTGCACTGGCAATTACCGACCATGGTAATATGTTTGGTGCATTCCAGTTTGTGGCGGAAGCATATAATAATAAATTAAATCCCGGCGATCCGAAAGATAAAAGACTGAAAGTAAAGCCTATTGTAGGATGTGAATTTTATGTAGTGGAGAACCGCCACAAAAGAGCATTTACAAGGGAAGAAAAAGATATCCGTTATCACCAGGTGTTACTGGCAAAAGATGATGAAGGTTACCGCAACCTCATCAAACTTTGCTCGCTGGGTTATATGGAAGGATTGTACGGTAAGTATCCCCGCATCGATAAAGAGCTCGTATTACAATACCATAAAGGGCTTATTGCCACTACCTGTTGTCTTGGCGCTTCCGTACCGCGTATTATACTCCGTAACGGTGAAGAAGAAGGGGAGAAAGAATTTCGCTGGTGGCCGGATATATTCGGGGAAGATTATTATGTGGAATTACAACGCCACGGCATTCCCGAACAGGAACAGGTAAATGCCGTACTGCTCCGCTTTGCACAGAAGTATAATGTAAAGGTAATTGCCTCCAACGATTCTCACTATGTAGACCAGGCCGATGCCAACGCACATGATATCCTGCTTTGTATCAATACCGGTGAGAAGAAAAGTACGCCCACCAACAAGGATTTTTCCGACGACGACAGTGCCGGTGGCAAGAAGGGACGTTTTGCATTTTATAACGACCAGTTCTATTTCAAGACAACGGAAGAAATGTCTGCCCTTTTTCATGATCTTCCGCAGGCTATCGATAATACCAACGAAATTGTAGATAAAGTACAGCTGCTGGATCTTAAAAGAGATATCCTGCTGCCTAACTTCCCTATTCCGAAAGAATTTATTACACAGGACCAGTACCTGCGCCATATCACCTACGAAGGCGCCCGTTCCCGGTACCTGGAAATGACCGCCGATATTGAAGAACGTATCAACTTTGAGCTGCAGGTAATCGAAAACATGGGTTTTGCCGGCTACTTCCTCATTGTGGCCGACTTCATCAAAGCCGGCCGTGAGCTGGGTGTGTTTATCGGCCCGGGCCGTGGTTCCGCTGCAGGATCGGCGGTGGCCTATTGTATCGGTATCACCAATATTGACCCCATCAAATATAACCTCCTGTTTGAGCGTTTCCTGAACCCGGAACGTAAGAGCATGCCCGATATTGATACGGACTTCGATGATGAAGGCCGTCAGAAAGTAATTGACTACGTAGTACAGAAATATGGCCGCAACCAGGTAGCGCAGATCATCACCTACGGTACCATGGCCGCCAAAATGAGTATTAAGGACGTGGCCCGTGTTATGGACCTTCCCCTGGTGGAATCCAATATCCTCGCCAAAATGGTACCGGACAAGCCTGGTATCCAGCTGGATCGCATCTTCAATGCCCCGCTCGACGGAGAAAAAAGCCTGGCCGATAAAGAAGGACTGGCTGGTGAAGATATTGAGAACGTGAAAAAACTACGGGAACTCATCAAAGGGGAAGACCTCCAGGGAGAAGTACTCCGTGAAGCCTGCGTACTGGAAGGCTCCGTACGTAATACCGGTATTCATGCGGCAGGTATCATCATTGCCCCGCAGGATCTGTACGACCTGATCCCCGTATCTACCGCAAAAGATTCCGACCTGCTGGTAACCCAGTTCGAAGGAAGCATCATTGAATCTGCCGGCGTAATCAAGATGGACTTCCTGGGGCTGAAAACCCTTACCATCATCAAAGGTGCGCTGGAACTGATCCGCCAGAACTACGGCATCTCCATAGAAATAGACAATATCCCGCTGGATGATGCCAAAACATATGAGCTCTATCAAAAAGGCGAAACCAACGCTACGTTCCAGTTCGAGTCGCCCGGTATGCAGAAATACCTGCGTGAACTGAAACCCGACAGGTTCGACGACCTCATTGCCATGAACGCCCTGTACCGGCCCGGGCCACTGGAGTATATCCCTTCGTTTATCCGCCGTAAACACGGACTGGAACCGGTGCAATACGATATTGCCGAAATGGAGGAATACCTCAGCGATACCTATGGTATTACGGTATACCAGGAGCAGGTGATGTTGCTGAGCCAGAAACTGGCCAACTTCTCCAAGGGAGATGCGGATGTACTGCGTAAAGCGATGGGTAAAAAGCAGATCGCAGTACTGAATAAGATGAAAGCGCAGTTTATGGAAGGTTGCGCTCAAAACGGCCATGATCCTAAGGTGTGCGAGAAAGTATGGACGGACTGGGAAGCATTCGCCTCCTACGCGTTCAATAAATCCCACTCTACCTGCTATGCTTTCGTGGCTTATCAAACCGCCTACCTGAAAGCCCACTACCCTTCCGAATATATGGCCGCCGTGCTGA
Organism: Chitinophaga sp.; assembly: GCF_035564935.1. Classification (GTDB taxonomy): domain Bacteria; phylum Bacteroidota; class Bacteroidia; order Chitinophagales; family Chitinophagaceae; genus Chitinophaga. Next base: position 2,549 of record NZ_DATMTE010001063.1, read on the forward strand.
ACTGCGCCAGCAATATTGAAAAGATCACGTTCTTCATGGAAGAATCCAAACGCATGGGCATCGACGTATTGCCGCCTGATGTGAATGAATCTTTCAAGGGTTTTGCCGTTAATAAACAAGGCCAGGTACGCTTTGGCCTCGGTGGTTTGAAAGGTGTAGGCGAAGCCGCCATCGAAAACCTGCTGGAAGAACGTAAAAAAGATGGCCCCTTCAAAAACATCTTCGACTTTATCAAACGCGTGAACCAACGCGCCGTTAATAAAAAATCGCTCGAAGCCCTGGTTATGTCCGGCGCTTTCGACAGCTTCCCTGAATTACACCGTGCCCAGTATTTCCATAAACCGGAAGGTGAATCCCTTACCGGGCTGGACAAGATCGTGAAATTCGGTCAGCAGGTAACAGCAGGCTCTTCCAATATGGGCAGCCTTTTCGGCGCCGATGACCTGCCTGATATAGAACCGCCAAAGATCCCCAACTGCGATCCATGGCCGCTGATCATGAAGCTCAACAATGAAAGGGATATTACCGGTATCTACATTTCCGGCCACCCGCTGGACGATTACCGTTTTGAGCTGAAGCATTACCATATGAACTCCGTACAGGAGCTGGTGGAGTACCAGGCCGAAATATCCCAGCCGGGCGGTACCGGCGGTCGCGCCCGGGAACGCAATTTCCGCCTCGCGGTGTATATTACCAGCGCCCAGGAAAGGATTTCCCGTAATAACCGCCAGTTTGGCGTAATGACTATAGAAGATTATACCGGCAAGTTTGAATTTGCCCTGTGGAGTGAAGACTTTATCCGCTTTGCCCCTTACCTGAAACCGGGTCTTTGCCTGTTTATCAATGGTGGCTTCAAATCCAAACGGTTCAACGACAATGAGTATGAGTTCAAGGTAAGCAGCATCCAGCTGTTACAGGAAGTAAAGAAAACCCATACCAAACAGGTGTTCCTGAACACTATGCCGAAGTTTATTAACCGGGAAACAGTGGATTTCCTGGTCGACAATGTAAACCGCTTCCCGGGCAACAGTGTATTACATGTACAGCTGACCGACCGCGACGATCAAACCCAGGCAAAACTGCATACTTTTAACCGCAATATTGAGATGAATGACGAGTTGGCGGGTTTCCTGCATAAACAGCCGGATATCGATGTGTATATAGAGATAATCAATAAGTAAGATGTCAAAAATGCAGTAATTTGCACTCGGATCAAGATTTGATCGTAATCATACAAATCGCAAAAATCAAAACAATCGTTAAATAAAACATTTTAAAATCAAAGAATATGGCTTTAGAAATCACTGATGCGAACTTTGAAACGGAAGTTCTGAACTCCGATAAATTAACTGTTATTGACTTCTGGGCAGAATGGTGTGGCCCTTGTCGCGCTATCGGTCCTGTAATTGAAGAACTGTCTAAAGACTACGCAGGTAAAGTAAATATCGGAAAGGTTAACGTGGATCAGAACCCACAGTTGTCTGTAAATTACGGTATCACCAGCATCCCTGCTATCCTTTTCGTAAAAGGCGGTCAGGTTGTTGACAAACAGGTAGGCGCTGTGCCTAAATCCGTACTGGATAAAAAAATACAGGCCAATATGTAAT
>NZ_DATMTE010001064.1:0-2866 GCF_035564935.1 Chitinophaga sp.
GATCCTTGCTTTTTGGGTAAATATGAAGAATTACATCCAGAATGCCCGGAGAAATCCATTACGCTATTTATAAGTAACTGATATAAACAAAAGAGGTGGTTCACGGACAACGTGAACCACCTCTTTTGCATTGGGTATATGGTTGTTTGTTTATTCAAGATGAAACAGCGTCATACCATGATAATGATTCTGTAACTCATTCAGCGTGATGGGGGCGTTGAGGTTACGGGTTTCATCGCGGTAATGCAGCTGCATCAGCGGCTTGTGTCCTTCCTCGAACCAACGGACCGAAAAAGGCCCTCTCACATATAACGTTCCACCTGCCGGCGAGGACGCCGATTCCTCTTTATGAAACTGTAGTTTCAGCAGGGTGGCTTCGGTCAGATGGATGGGCTCCAGGTTGTCGAGATCATACCAGAACTCATTTTCATCTGTAGCCACCAGCACTTTTTTGTCTTCATGATCTACCTGCAGGATCTTTCCTTCCTTTTCTGTCCCGCCATAATTTGTGATAATGGTATCACCTGATTTTAATTCGTGGATATTAATCATAGTGAACTGGGTTTTATGTGTTTCATGAATTTACTGAAAAAAGTGCAAAGCTTCATGTAAAGAAAAAGCTATTATTCCCGGAAGGAGATAATAGCTTTTTGATGGTATATTTCGTTACTTTAAAACTTCCGTACTACCTGGCGGAGTTCCACCAGTTGTTCCAGCAATGGTTCCAGCAGATCCAGGCGGAGCATATTGGCGCCGTCGGATTTTGCGCAGGAAGGATCGGGGTGCGTTTCAATGAACAGGCCATCGGCGCCGGTTGCAATGGCAGCTTTGGCAATGGTGCTGATCATTTGAGGGTTACCGCCGGTTACGCCGCTGGTTTGATTGGGCTGTTGCAGGGAATGGGTGCAGTCCATTACCACCGGTTCGCCCAGGTGCTTCATGATAGGAATGTTGCGGTAATCTACTACAAGATCCTGGTAGCCGAAGGTGGTGCCACGTTCGGTAAGGATAATATGATCATTGCCAGCCCCCTTGATCTTTTCCACGGCAAATTTCATGGATTCACCGCTGAGGAACTGTCCTTTCTTCACGTTTACTACTTTACCTGTTTCCGCAGCAGCCAGCAAAATATCGGTTTGGCGGCAAAGAAAAGCAGGGATCTGCAACACATCTACGTAAGCAGCTGCCATGGCGGCTTCTGCAGCAGAGTGGATATCTGAGGTAACAGGAACATTAAAAGTTTTGCCTATTTTCTGTAGCAGTTCCAGTCCTTCTACATCGCCAATTCCGGTGAAGGAATGTACGCTGGTGCGGTTAGCTTTACGGTAAGATGCTTTGAAAATATACGGGATAGCTAAACGTTTACAGATAGTAGTCACTTTTTCCGCTACTTCCATCAGTATGGACTCTTCTTCTATCACACACGGACCCGCAATCAGGAAGAAATTTTCGGGGTTGTACTGCTCTTTAAACAGAGATTTTAAATGCTTCATATCTTGAAAAAATTGGCTCATTTAATTGAAGGTGCAAAGATAGGCATTCTCCGGCAAAGGGAGGTGATGCCGCTGTTCCATTGCTGCCAATTGTCATGATATTGTAATCCGAAAACCATGTGCATAACCTGTTGCTAATTTTATTGTTATAGCATTGTCATGCGCCGGGGAGTGGTGTGTGGAAATACCGGTGAACCCTTTAATATTACGGTTCGAATTAAAAAATGCTTACAATTATATTTTTGTATGAAGAAAGATAAGATACTGGTTATAGGCGCCTGCGGACAAATTGGCGTGGAACTGACGCTGGCCCTGAGAAAGATGTACGGGGATACCAATGTGGTGGCTTCGGATCTGCGGGAGGAACACGACCTGCTGAAGGGAAGCGGTCCGTATGTGTCGCTGGATGTGATGAACAAGGAGATGCTGCATGTGCTGGTGATCCGTCATAATATCACCCAGGTCTATCTGCTGGCAGCGATCCTGTCGGCCACCGGTGAAAAGAACCCATTGCTGGCCTGGCATATCAATATGCAAAGCCTGCTGAATGTACTGGATATTGCCAAAGAAGAAAACCTGGATAAAGTATACTGGCCCAGCTCTATTGCCGTATTCGGACCTAATTCACCGGCACAGGAAACACCGCAGCATACAGTAATTGAGCCTACCACCATTTACGGGATCAGTAAATTTGCCGGCGAGCGCTGGTGCGAATACTACAATCACCGTTTCGGCGTAGATGTGAGGAGCCTGCGTTATCCCGGGCTGATCAGCTACAAATCAGCGCCAGGCGGAGGTACCACTGATTACGCCATCGAAATATTCCATGAGGCGAAAGAACACCAGAAATACACCAGCTTCCTGTCTGAAAACACTTACCTGCCCATGATGTATATGCCGGACGCTATCCGTGCTACCATTGAGCTGATGGAAGCAGACGCATCGAAGATCACGGTACGTTCCGCCTATAATTTAGGCGCCATGAGCTTTTCCCCGAAAGAGATCGGCGCTGAAATAAAGAAACACATTCCTGCCTTCACCATGGCCTATGAACCGGATTACCGCCAGCAGATTGCAGACGGCTGGCCCAACAGCATCGACGACAGCGAGGCGCGCGCCGATTGGGGCTGGAAACCCGAGTTCAACCTCGAAGCCATGACAAAAGATATGCTCGCGCATATATAGTGCTTCACCGCGGAAATTGTCTTGGAACACTGATTACGCTGATTTTGATGATTAGTTTGATTTTTATAAAAAGTAAGGGAGATATAAGCGAATTTACCCGCATATATCTCCCTTAATCTTTTTATAAAAATCTAAAAAAATAACATCAAACTAATCATCAAAATCAGCGTAATCAGTGTTCCAAGACA
>NZ_DATMTE010001065.1:0-1984 GCF_035564935.1 Chitinophaga sp.
GCGTAATCAGTGTTCCAAGACAATTTAAAGCGCCGAAGGCGCTGCATAAGCTAACAATTTGTCGGAATTACTTGTTATATTGACAGGCAGGCTGCCATGCCTGTCAGTGCGGTTTTAAGGGGTGTTTAACGATTGATATAAAAATGTGTTAAAGTGAATCCCCTCTGTTGCGTTTGATTCGTAGTGCGATTTAAATTTGTAGTCAGGGCATGTAAATTGATCATATCCCCGCGTTATTATTAATTATCACGCAAACACACTATAATATGAAATTCAAGCAAATTGTTACAACTGTTTTTCTCAGTGCTGTAACGGCAGCTGCCTCCATATTTGTGTATGGCAAATATTTTCAGCCGAAGCAGCCGATTGTTTTCCAGAATGGTACCGAAATCCCTGTTAATTACGCCCGCTATATGCCGGGTACGGAAGGGAATGCAAATGCTACCCCACCCTCCGATTTCACCACCGCGGCAAAAGCAGCTGTGCCGGGTGTAGTACATATCAAAACAAAGATCAACCCCAGGCAGGTAACCAATGGTAATAACCTGCAAAGAAGACGCAGTATCCTGCAGGATCTTTTTGGAGATGATTTTTTTGGAGATGAATTTAACGGTGGCGGAGATGGCCGCAGGTACTATGTTCCGGGCCAGATGGCTTCCGGTTCCGGCGTACTGATTTCTGCGGACGGGTACATTGTAACCAACAATCACGTAATTGCCGATGCAGATGAGATCAGCGTTTCCCTCAGCAACGAAAACAAGGTATTCAAAGCTAAACTGGTAGGTACAGACCCCAGCACAGACCTGGCCGTTATTAAAATTGACGCCAAAGACCTTCCTTACCTGTTGTACGGCAACTCCGATAATGTGGAAATAGGACAATGGGTACTGGCCGTGGGTTACCCGCTTAACCTCGATGCTACCGTAACCGCCGGTATTGTGAGCGCCAAATCCCGCTCTATCGGTATCAACAGAAGCGGTGGCAGGGTAAACAGCGCCATCGAATCCTTTATACAAACCGATGCTGCGGTAAACCAGGGTAACAGCGGCGGCGCACTGGTGAACACTGCCGGTGAACTGGTAGGTATCAACTCGGCTATTGCCTCCCCAACCGGTTCTTATGCAGGTTACTCTTACGCCATCCCGGTAAACCTCATCAAAAAAGTAGTGAACGATATCCTCAAATATGGTAACGTTCAAAGGGCTTACCTGGGTGTAAGATACGCGCCTTCTTCCCTCATCGCCAATATGAGTGATGAACAGCTGAAGGATGCCGGTATTAAAAGAGATGTAAACGGCGTACAGGTAACAGATGTATTACCTAACAGTTCCGCTGCGGCAGCAGGCCTTCGTACCGGCGATGTGATCACTGCAGTGAACGGCGTAAAAATCCCTACCACTTCCCAGCTGAGTGAACAGGTAGCACGTTACAAACCAGGCGATAAGATCAGCTTAAGTTACCTGCGCGATGGTAAAGAAACTACCGTGAATAACGTGGTAATGAAGAACCTGAAAGGTAATACAGACCTGGTAAAGATCACTGCATTAGACCGTTTGGGAGCCGATCTCTCCGAACTTGATAAAGACCAGGCGGCCCGTTTGGGTGTAAATGGCGGTGTGGTGGTAAATGATATCGGCAACGGTATCCTGAAAAAACAAACCACGATGGCGCCCGGCTTTGTGATCCTGAAAGCAGGCAATACACAGATCACTTCTGTGGATGAACTCAGCAACGCAGTGGAAAAACAAAAGAACCTCAAGCTGATAGGTTTCTACCCTGAAAAAGGCGGAAATATCTATTACTACAATATTGTTACCGGCGCAGGCGCCGAAAACCTCTGATCCCCGTATTGAAATAATTGGGTTTTTAGGTCTTAAAAGAAAAAGTCCCGTTTCCGGTGAGCCGGAGCGGGACTTTTTCCTTTAAGTCGTACATGTGTTGCCTGGAGAAGCAGGTCATGCAATCAGGCATTATTATGAAAACC
>NZ_DATMTE010001066.1:0-1646 GCF_035564935.1 Chitinophaga sp.
ATAACGTGCCTCGGATCATCCCTTCGTATGGCGCTGCATGCGCCTTCCGTGACCGGGAGCATGTGGGATAAATGAAGATTGCCCGCCGTTTATCACAAAAATGTAAGATTATTCTCCATTGGGTTGGTTTTGATAAATCAATTTTTATAAATTTAGTGCCTCCTAAGACGTATAATGTATACGCTGATAAACTTTGAACAATGAATAAAAATCCACTGCATCGCAGAAGTTTTCTGAAAAACACGGTAGCAGCTGGCGTAGGACTTTCTATGCTCGGCTCTTCTGCCAAATTATTTGCCAACGAAAAGAAACCCAAGGTAAGAATCGGCCTGATTGGCGTTGGCGCCCGCGGACTTGGTCACCTGAATTTCTGTCTTCATCGTGAAGATGCGGAAGTAGTTGCTTTCGCTGATCCCGACACCGCTTACACCCTGCCAAAGGTGAGAGCGATGATCGAAAAGGTATACGGCGGCAAAAGAAAAGTAGCTGAGTACACCAATGGTCCGGAAGATTTCCGCAACATGCTGAAGCGCGACGACATCGACGCGGTGATCATTGCCACTCCATGGGAATGGCATTCCATCATGGCGGTTGCCTGTATGAAAGCAGGGAAAACACCGGCAGTGGAAGTATGCGGCGCATCTGATATCCAGGAATGCTGGGAACTGGTGAACACCAGTGAAGAAACCGGTATCCCGGTATTTGGTATGGAGAACGTATGTTACCGCAGAGATGTGATGGCGGTGCTGAACATGGTACGCCAGGGCTTATTTGGTGAGCTTACCCACTTACAGGGAGGCTACCAGCACGATCTGCGCGCAGTGAAATTTAACAACGGCAAGCAATATTACGGCGGTGGCGTTGAGTTTGGCGAAAAGGCGCTGTCTGAAGCCAAATGGAGAACCAACCACTCTGTACACCGTAACGGCGATCTCTATCCTTCTCATGGCCTGGGTCCTGTTAACAATTATATCAACATCAACCGCGGTAACCGTTTGGTGTCGCTTACATCCGTAGCTACCAAATCACGCGGCCTGCATAAGTACATTGTAGATAACGGTGGTGAAAACCATCCAAATGCAAAAGTGCGGTTCAAACTGGGCGATATCGTGTCTACCCTGATCCAAACCAACAATGGTGAAACCATCATGTTATCTCACGATACCAACTCTCCCCGCCCTTACTCACTGAACTTCCGCGTTCAGGGAACCAACGGTTTGTGGATGGACGATCAGAGCTCCGTTTATGTAGAGAAGAAGAGCAAATACGATGAGTGGGAAAAAACCGGCGACTTCAATGATCCTAACAGCTACTTTGGCAAATACGACCACCCGTTGTGGAAAAAATATGCCAACGATGCAGCAGGCGCTGGTCATGGCGGTATGGACTGGTTTGTACTGAACTCCTTCCTGGAGTGTATTAAACGCGGCGCTCCATATCCGCTGGATGTATACGACATGGCTACCTGGTACGCCATCACTCCGCTGAGTGAACAATCCGTAGCAGAAAGCGGCAGCGTACAATTCATCCCCGACTTTACCCGTGGCCGCTGGATGAACAGGACACCGATCTTCGCGCTGAACGACGAGTACTAAGCGTGTAGAGCGCCTTCGGCGCTTTAAATTGTCTTGGAACACTGATTACGC
>NZ_DATMTE010001067.1:0-2188 GCF_035564935.1 Chitinophaga sp.
GCCACGGTGGTTTTCAGGGTACTTACATTGCGAAGCTGATCCTGGATGCCATTGCTGCTGTCGATCCCATACATGCCTATACCGAGCCGCACCATATCCAGTTGCAGATCAGGATGACGGCTAATAGCTGCGCTGTTGGCAATATGGCGGATTACCGTATACCCAAGTGCTTTCTGCAGTTCATGGCTCATATCATAGAACAGCCGGCCCTGCTGCTGGGTGAAGGCATCTTTTGCAGGATCTTCACTGGCGGCCAGGTGACTGAAAATAGACTGCACCTTCATCAGCGGGGTAGCGGTGAGTAGCTGCGCCAGTTCCGGGATTTCAGTTTTCACAAAACCAAGACGGTGCATCCCGGTATCGAGCTTTATGTGGACCGGGAATGCTGTTTTACCGGCAGCAGTAATTTCTTCCATAAACTGCAGTAGTATTTGCATGGAGTAAATTTCCGGCTCCAGGTTCCAGTGAAGGATCGCATCAAAGCTGGCTGGTTCAGGATTCATTACCATGATGGGCATGGTAATACCCGCTCTTCTCAGTTCCACGCCTTCATCCGCATAGGCTACCGCGAGGTAGTCTACTCCATGGAACTGCAGGAGATTGGCTATTTCAAAACTACCGCTGCCATAGGAAAACGCTTTCACCATCGCCATTAATTTGGTATCGGGTTTTAACAGCGACTGGTACAGCTTTACATTATGTGAGATGGCAGTAAGATTGATTTCCAGGATGGTTTGATGCGCCTTTTGTTCCAGCAGTTTGCCTATGCGCTCAAACTGGAAAATACGGGAACCTTTTACCAGGATGGTTTCATTCTGGAAATCATCAGCATTGAACTGTTGTATGTATTCATCGGTAGTGGTGAAGAACTGTGTTTTCAGGCCCTCTACCTGCTGGAAGCTTTTTTTCTCCCGGCCAATATTTTTACCGATGGCTACTAATTTATTGATGCTTTTCTTTTGTAAAAGGTCAGCCACTTCTTCATAAAGGGTGGCGTCGCTTTTACCGCTTTGCAGGATATCGCTGAGGATAACGGTGCGCGTGGCGTGTTGCTGCTGTTGCTGGAGAAAGTCCAGCGCAATGGTAAGTGAACCCAGGTCCAGGTTGTAGCTGTCGTTGATCACGGAGCAGTTATTGATTCCCTGTTTCAGTTCCAGGCGCATGGCAATATTGCTGAGCTGGTCCATCCGTTGCTGTATCACGGCCTGTTCCTTGCCAAGGTATAACATGAGGGCTACACAATGAATGGCGTTTTCGATAGAGCCTTCATCAACAAAAGGAATCTGGAAATGCAATGGTTCCTGTTTATAGAGGGCATCTATGCGGGTATGGTTATCTTGTTTATCTACATTGGTTACACGCAGGTCAGCATCTGTTTTCCTGGACCAGGAGAACAATTCGGGGCCACCGCCTTCCTGGTTTTCTTTTTTGCCTACCTGGTTATGAAAGGCCAGTACACACTCGTTGAGCGCAAGATAATCTTTACAGTAGATAAGAATATCGCTCTTGGCAAACAGTACCAGCTTCTCATTAATTTTTTGGCGGATATTTAAAAAACCTTCGCTGTGGGCCTCCCCGATGTTGGTGAAGATGCCGATAGTGGGACGGATGATTTTTTCAAGGTTCACCATTTCGCCTGGTTGCGAAATACCTGCTTCAAAGATCGCCAGCTGGTGTTCCGGTTTCATTTGCCACACAGAAAGAGGAACGCCTATTTGCGAGTTATAGCTTTTAGGACTGCGAACAATATTGTAATCCTTTTCCAGCAGCTGGTACAGCCATTCCTTTACAATGGTTTTGCCATTGCTGCCGGTAATACCAATAACGGGTATGTGGAATTGTTGCCGGTGAAAGGCCACCAGCGTATGTAATGCCTGCAGGGTATCTTTAACGAGGATGAAGTTGGCTTTCGGATACTTCTCCAGTGGCACGGGTTCGCTTATCACGAAATTGCTGACCCCTTTACGGTACAGTTCTTCGATGTATTGATGCGCGTTGCGCCGGGGGCTAACCAATGAAATAAACAGGGATGTTTCGGGGAAGCTGAGCTTCCTGCTGTCCAATAAAAGATGGTCAATTTCAGAAAATCCTGTCTCTTGCAACAATTCTCCTTTCAAAGTCTTGTTGATGCTTGCTGCGTTATACACGTTTATCAGGTTTGAATAATCACTTAACTGCTGCAAAATTG
>NZ_DATMTE010001068.1:0-1701 GCF_035564935.1 Chitinophaga sp.
CTTTTTCAAATCAAAAACACCCGATAAACATCCCCGCAAAAATGAAAAAGCGACACAAGATCCGATCTGAATTTTGTGTCGCTTCTTGCGGGCTGTCGAGGATCTCAGTCGAACCCCTGATACCACTTTTAACATTATTTGAAACAATAAACTTCAGATAATATTTAGCGCCAATCCGGATGCCACATGCTCCAAAATAGACAATAATACATGTACATCCTGGTCATCTCCTAATATTCACTGAAAAAAGTCACCTTCGACGTTCAAAAAATCAAGTATCCGGACCTACCCAGGCAGCTTATCTATTATAATTTTATAGATTTTTTTTCCACTATAACTCTCGACAAGGTAAAGTATGTTATCAGGCCCCACGACAAGTCCGTTCAGATTGTCACCGAAGGTTGCATTAATACTAAGCGTGTATACAAAACCTTTGGTGGTGATTAGCCTGATATTTTTCCAGCGGTCATAGACAAAAACATTCCCATCTTTGTCAACCGCAATGGCTACTGGTTCTTCTATATTAGCATGTATCAGCGGGCCATCCATTACTCCTCTTCCTCCTACCAATGTAGAAACCATCCCCTGCGGCGTAATCTTACGGACAGTCGCATAACGCCCCCACTGAGCTACATAGAAGTTACCGGCTTTGTCAGTCGTGATGCTCTGGATAAGTTCAAAGGCAGCCATATCTGCCGGACCATCAGCGGCGCCGCTAACGAAGTTACCTGCAAAGGTAGTCACCACGCCGTTCGGGGTTACCCGACGTAAGCACGTGTGATTGTCAACAACAATGAGGTTACCTTCGCGGTCCATGACCATACAGGTAGGGACCATAAATTTGGCCTCCGCTCCCTTTCCATTTACATACGCTCTCTGCCCTTTACTGCCTGCAAGAATACTAACGGTACCATCTACGGCATACTTGTACATAACGCTTTCCTCTGCATCCAGTACATACATATTACCCTGTTTATCTTTAATTGCACCTAAGGGACCAGGCCATGAATCGTTTACACCTGTAGAGTAGAATGGGTGCTGAATAATCCCGGGAAGGGTAGTGACAACGCCTTCAGGTGTAATGCTTCTTATTTTTCCTGCATCCGCTACCATAAGATTTCCCTTTGGATCAAAGACCGCATTGCCCGGATAAACGAACATAGCATCATTCCCTATTCCGTCGCGACCACCATAATCAGTAGTATTTCTGAAGTAACCGCCGCCAGCAAAAAGGACGGCCTTCGCAGGCACCCTCGAGGTATTTTGTATCAGCGTAATGGTGTGGCTGAGATTACCACTTTGCACCATCAGCCGAACGGTTCTCTCCTCATATCTGTTAAAATTAGTGGAGTATTTGAATATTACCCAAATATCGCCTATGGCAGCAGTAGGCGTTACCGTTAGCCAATTCGGAAGTCCACTTATACGCAGGCTATCGGATGAAATAAGATGAACGGAGTCAACGTCCTCAAAAGGGCTAAGATAAATGGTATCTTTCGACACGTTCAGTATCTTTTCTGGTTCGTCGGGCTGTGGTTTTCCACAGGAATAAAGTCCGGCAATCACTGCCAGCAATAAAATAATGACAACAGGGACTTTTTTAAAATAGGTATAACACATCTCTATTTACTTTATTTGCAATCGCTGAAATGTTACAAGGTATATACATAATACAAACTACCACCCTTTTTGGGCATTTAC
>NZ_DATMTE010001069.1:0-3409 GCF_035564935.1 Chitinophaga sp.
GACAAGGACGCCATTTAATTTTATAAAGAGGGCAAGTGCCCTGTATATGCCTGAAATTCTATGAGCGCACACACCCTTTTATGAAGAAGAGCATCCGCCTTTATGCGGGAAAGGGCTTAGAACCAGCCTTTGCCCAGTGCAGCCCTGAACGGCCATGGAATGAGCGCCAGGATAACGATGAAGGCAAGTCCGAAAAAGATCAGGCCCAGCTTATGTTTCTGTGCATCTGAAACGGCTTTCTTAATTTTTGATTTACCAATATGTACCAGTGCAATGGCGATGATGGCCATTGTTTCATGCTCCACGGTAAAGAAGCGTAAAACGGGATCTTTCATGGCGCCTCCCATATCGGCGATACCTGCTTTGGAGAGGGGGCTCAGGAAAAAAAGGATCAATCCTGCCACCAGTTGGAGATCGCAGAAGATCATGAAGAAAAGGCCGGCCTTTTTGTCTGCTGCAGTATATGGTGTATTACCTGTTACGCCTTTCAGGGAGCGGATAACCGCCCAGAGCCCGGCCAGCAATATAGCCCATCTCAGGAACGAGTGTACATAGTTTATTAACATATCGAGTTGGATTTTACCGGGCAAAAATAAGCCACGCTACCCGAATATATTTGGTAAATGATAAAAATATTTGCTAATTTTGTTAGCAAGGTACTAAATTATTTAGGTTATGTCCGTAGTATGTCAGAATTTGAAATACCTGCGTAAGCAAAAAGCCTGGACGCAGCAAGAGTTTGCCGATAAGCTCGGTATCAAGCGTTCGTTGCTGGGTGCATATGAGGAAGAGCGTGCAGAGCCCCGTACAGAGATCCTGGAACAGGTAAGTGATATGTTCCGGGTATCTATTGATGATCTGCTCCGCCGTGATCTCGGCTCCCAGAAAGATAATTTCCTGGAGAAGCGCCGGCAGCTAAAGCTGGGAAGCTCCCGTCAGGCGATCCATTTTGTGCCGGTAAAAGCGGCAGCCGGTTACCTGGCCGGTTATAATGACGATGAGTTCATTGAAGAGCTGAACACCTTTACCCTGCCTATGCTGGGAGCGGGGGATTACAGGGCTTTTGAAATAGCGGGAGATTCTATGCTGCCTGTTACTTCCGGATCTGTGATCGTTTGCCACAAGATAGAGGGGTGGGAAGAGATCAAGAACAATGAAACCTATGTGGTGATTACTTCCAGGGAAGGCATTGTTTTTAAGCGGATCCTGAAGAATAACCGCTCTAAATCGAAGATTACGCTGGTATCTGACAACCCGCAATTTGAGCCTTACGGTGTAGACATGGAAGAAGTGCTGGAATTATGGCAGTCAGATGCGGTGATCAGCAAAGCCGGGCAACAAAGCCGGATGAGTGTGAACCACCTGGCGGATATGGTAAGCCATCTGCAGGACCAGGTAAGCTTGTTGAAGAAGAAGCTGAAAGATTAAACCTGCCAGGTAAGGAAGCAATAGGGCTCTTTTCAGGGTTTCCGTTGGCACATGCCTCCGGTCCAGTCGTCATGCTATCTCGTAATTCTTTCTTAATTTCGGTTATCTGAGAACACGTTAAATCAACCACAGGATGAGATTTCATGTTTCTTTTGCCGAGTCGTTACGACAATTGGAGAAAAGCGATGATGATTTCGCAGTATTGTTTGAGCACGGTTCCATGCGGGGGATCATTTTTGGTCCGGATGAGATAGATGGGCAGGAGCCACATATACAGGACGAGATTTACCTGGTGATGCGGGGAAGTGGGGAATTTGAAATGGAGGACCAGGTGGTAACGGTAGGCATAGGAGATTTCCTGTTTGTGCCTGCCGGGTCATCGCACCGGTTCCGGAATTTTACACCCGATTTGCTGTTATGGGTGATATTATATGGAGAAGAAGGCGGGGAAATGGAATAATTCTTATGGTCTTTTGTTTTTTTACAAATCTTGTGTTATCTTTGCGTTCCTAAAAATAAGAGGCAAAAATTATGTTGATCATTGATTCTAAAGATTGCGAAAACATAGACAAGGCGCTTAAAAAGTATAAAAAGAAGTTTGAAAAAGCTCGCATTTTACTGCAGTTGAGAACGCGCCAGTCTTTTACTAAACCATCTGTTAAACGTCGTAACCAGGTGTTAAAAGCCGTTTACAAGCAACAGCTGGCAACAGGTAAATTTGAAGATTAATATTGCTCAGGCGATAAGCCTTTAGCAGCTCAAAATATTTGATGATTGTAAGGTTATTTAATAACTTTACAATCATCAATCTTTTTGTGTTGAACGAGCCATTACATTCCTTAGCAGAGCGGTTCATATCCTATATCCAGCTCGAAAAGCGGTACTCAGCGCATACCTGCACTGCCTATCGCAACGATCTTTCCCAGTTTTTTGATTATGTGACCCTTAGCTACGGCGGTATTGCGGTTGGCGATATCAGTCATATTATGATCCGCAGCTGGCTGGCAAAGCTCATGGAAGATGCCATGACTGCCAAAAGTGTTAATCGGAAGATCTCCACACTCAAATCTTTTTTCAAATTCTGTTTGCGTCAGGGGCTGATTAAACAGTCGCCCATGATCAGGGTTATTGCGCCCAAGATCAGCCGTCGCCTGCCCGGGTACATTGAGGAGAAAGGCATGCGGGCGCTGGAAGATAATGTGAGCCCTGCCCCGGTTATTTCCCCGTACATTTTCGCCGGCGATTTCGAAGGCATCACGCATCGGTTGATCTTTGAAATCTTTTACCAGACAGGCATCCGTTTGTCGGAGTTGATTGCTTTGCAGGAATCCAGGGTAGATGACGGGAACCGGTCATTAAAGGTAATGGGGAAAGGAGGGAAGGAGCGGATTATACCGGTGAGCCCGGAACTGCTGGTGCAGATACACGGGTATATGGAAGAGAAGCGCCGCCAGCTGGAGGGATTTGAGAGCGGGGTGTTGCTGGTGCATCCGCACAGTGGCAGGCGTTTATATCCGAAGTACGTGTACCTGACGGTGCGGAGGTATCTTACAGCGCACCAGATCACTACATTAAAGAAGAAGAGCCCGCATATATTAAGGCACACCTTTGCCACACATCTTGCCAATAACGGAGCGGATCTGAATGCGATCAAAGAGTTGCTGGGACATTCCAGTCTGGCTGCCACGCAGGTTTATACGCACAATACCATTGAACAGTTAAAGAAGGTATATAAGCAGGCGCACCCGAAGGCGTAGCCATTTATTTTAAGCTTTTAACAAAATATTACGCAGCTAAACAGCATTGCATTGCAAAAGTGACTATATTAGTAATCAAGTTCATTATACTAAAGAGAATGCCTATGACCTTCCTTTACTAACTAGAACCTAGATTGTTAAATATTTAAAAAATTAGTGCTATGAACGTACAAATTCAAACTGTGCATTTTGATGCTGATTCCAAATTGATAGATCATGTGAAC
>NZ_DATMTE010001070.1:0-4186 GCF_035564935.1 Chitinophaga sp.
GCGGTAATGTTGTGCCTCATGGTTTTTCAGATATTATATGGTTTCAATAAAAAGCTCGCAATTACCCTACGTAATCGCAATTGGTTCAAGTGATATGGATTCGGTCATTCAAGAAATAATGCACTGCATACAATTGTCTCCGGAAACAATTTTAACGGTCCATTTTAATTTATGGCTGCGAATATCCAGAAATTCCGGACATAAAACAGCATCTAAACGGACGTCCTCCGCGAAATATTATATGCCCAAAATGGGGCTATATAAGTTATAACGGATTTCGTGGAAGCAATGAATGCCAAGATACCTTTCCCGGGAAATAGACCGAACCTATAATGCACTTACCAGTCCTGAAACGCAGGCCAAGCAATAATATTACTATTAAATATACTGTATCTTTAACAGTAATATGTAACTTTTTTTGAAATCTTTAGAAAAAAAATGAAAAACTTTTCCACATTTATAAAACGTGGAAAAATGAAGCACAAATGAATAAAAAGGTACAAGGTGTTAAACAAAAAAGCCGTCTCAAAAGTTGAAACGGCTTTTTTGTAATTATATATACTTCTGTACTTCCGGGATGATTATAAACCGAAAGCAGCTTTTACTTTGTCTACATAGTCCAGTTTTTCCCAGGTAAACAGCTCTACTTCCACGCTCTTCTCGTGTTTCTTGCCTTTGTTGAATACCTTGGTAACTACTTTTGGTTCGCGACCCATGTGGCCATAGGCGGCAGTTTCGCTATAGATAGGATTACGCAGTTTCAGTCTTTGTTCGATAGCATAAGGGCGGAGATCAAAGATCTCTTCAATCTTCTTAGCAATTTCGCCATCATTCAGTTTCACCTTGGAGGTACCGTTGGTGTTCACATAAATACCGCAGGGCCTGGCCACGCCAATGGCGTAGGATACCTGTACCAGTACTTCATCGCACACACCGGCAGCTACCAGGTTCTTGGCAATATGACGGGTGGCATAAGCGGCTGAACGGTCTACCTTGGAAGGATCTTTACCGGAAAAAGCGCCACCACCGTGAGCACCTTTACCACCGTAGGTATCCACAATGATCTTACGGCCGGTTAAGCCGGTATCGCCATGAGGACCACCGATCACAAATTTACCGGTTGGGTTGATGTGGTGATTGATGTTGAAGCCTTCGAACAGTTTTTGCAGTTCCGGTTTCAGCTGGGCTTTTACGCGTGGGATCAGGATATTGATCATATCTTCCTTGATCTTTGCCAGCATTTTCTCGTCGTTATCAAAATCATCGTGCTGTGTGGAAATCACGATAGAATCGATTCTTACGGGTTTATTGTCATCAGAATATTCAATAGTAACCTGGGACTTTGCATCCGGGCGCAGGTATTTGATCTCTTTGTTTTCGCGGCGGAGTACAGCCAGTTCCAGCAACAGTTTATGAGCCAGGTCCAGTGCCAGCGGCATATAGTTTTCGGTTTCACGGGTAGCGTAACCAAACATCATACCCTGGTCGCCCGCACCCTGTTCTTCAGGGGATTTACGGTCAACACCCTGGTTGATATCCGGTGACTGCTCATGTATTGCTGAAAGGATCCCGCAGGAATTGGCTTCAAACATATACTCACTCTTGGTATAACCAATTTTACGGATCACTTCTCTTGCAATATCCTGCACATCGAGGTATGCCTCTGATTTCACCTCACCTGCCAGAACAACCTGACCAGTGGTTACAAGCGTTTCACAAGCTACTTTAGATTTTGCATCGTATGCCAGAAAGTTATCGATCAAAGCGTCAGAGATCTGATCGGCTACTTTATCAGGATGTCCTTCTGAAACGGATTCAGATGTAAATAAATAAGGCATAAAAAACCGGGATTAGTAGTTTTATGGTTTAGTGTAAATAATTCTGAGTTTGATATTATACTGGGACAGGTTGCTGCCTCCAACTTTCACACGGTTCAGATCCATGTACAGGGGTGAATATCCTTCGAGTCTGAAACCTTTGTTGGCATCCAGTTTCTTGATAAGCCGCTGTACGGTGTTGGCAAGGTTAAAGGTATATTGAACTACCTGTACACCTCCAAAGTTGGTAATTACCTGGCGGGTGCCGCCAAAATAGGCTGCGCCTCCTCCTGTATAATAATCTGCGGGGATCTTGGTGGTATCACCGTTTGTATACTGGCGTAAAGATAAGCTTCCTGGTTCAATAAATATATTATTCATATCACTCGGACCGGAAGTTATTTGTGTGATCACCAGTTCCGCTTTATTGATCAGCACATTCGGGAAGTTCTCGATCCCTGGTATGGTAAGATTCGTGAACAGGCCGGGGGCCGCATTCAGGAAGAGGATACTGTCGCCATTCGGGTTGTTGGTATTGATAAACCTGGAAGCCTGCGAACCGTTGTAATTACGTGTGAAATAATTGGCATGGGCGCTGGCGTACTGGTCGAACGCCATAGTGGCGCGCAGTGAATCGTCTGTAGTGTTTTTATAGAACACCGTTAGCTTAGTGTTGGTGTTATTCAGATTCAGGTAAATCATGTTCCTGTTGGTACCGAGATTGGTATCAGGAACAACAGCGAAACCTTTCAGGTAAGCGCGGAAGGCTGAATCTGTGGCGAAGGCGCCGTCTGATTTCTGGGCGAGCAGCTCATTACCAAAGGCATTGCTCAGTTTAATACGCAACTGGGCGGTTTCCTTGGTGCCATATACACTTACGGAGTCGCGGAGCGACAAGGGTGTAACGGTAGCAGTACCCAGTAACTCTCCCGGGTTATAAGCTAAAGCTTTATTATAAGGGTAGCTGGAATCAATCTTAAAATCGGGTTCATTCATCCGGTAAACCCGGAAGGTTTGCGGTGAGGAAGAATCGCCGGTATAACCGGTGTAGCTCAGCGACAATACCACAGAATCCAGTGTTTGCCCGGTACCTTCAAAGGTAAAGGCGCTTTTAGGCAATGATACCTGGGTATATACAAAAGCGTGGGTTCTGCCGAAAACGGGGTCGGTGGTAACTGACCCCAGGATCTTATTATAGGCGTTTTGCCCGTTTAAGATAGAGGAATCATACCGGAGTATGTTATTGGCGATAATACCGTTGAGCGTTGTGTCCTGTGCATTTACAAAATCCCCGGGAGGAATTAAGCCACTTCCGAGAATAGTGGATTTGTTACAACCGGTGGCGCCGTACAACAGCGTAATATAGGTGGCTAAAAAGCTAAGGTTCCTGAAATTGATCTTCACGCGTTATGTTGTTAGTGAGTATTGGTTTTACTGCCCGAACATGCTTTTAATACGCTTTAAATACGCTTCAACTACGCACTAAAGGTGGACTTGATCTTTATTTACCCAGCAATTGATGATATAATTGCAGGTAATCGCCCAGATCATCGTTGTCTTTTTTAAACGGCAGAATGATCTTTCCTTTTTCCGCTTTCACTTCATCCACTACTTTCTTTTCCAGCTTATCGCCGGCCAGTACAACTGCGTCCGCATATTTTGCCGCTCCCCTGTTCAGTGCTGTATTGGTACCTTCCTTGAACAGTTCCATATCTTTTTCCTTGATCTGGTTACTGATCGTGGCCTTCTTAACAAAGGTAGTGCCTAACTTTTCCTTGAACGTATTGGGAGTCAGCGAATATATGATCTTTGAATTGGCAAACACCGGCTCTTTTTTATAAGCCGTTTTCAGATACATAGGTATCAGAGAGGTCATCCAGCCACTGCAATGAATGATATCCGGAGGCCATCCGAATTTCTTCACCGTTTCCAGGGCTCCTTTACAAAAGAAGACAGCTCTCGCTGCGTTGTCGTCAAAAAACTCTTCGTTTTCATCGGCAAACACAGTTTTCCGCTTAAAATAATCTTCATTATCCAGGAAGTAAACCTGCAGGCGGGCGTTTGGAAGCGAAGCCACCTTGATAATCAACGGGTAATCATCCCCGTCAATCACAATGTTGATCCCCGACAATCTTACGACCTCGTGCAAACGGTGTCTTCTCTCATTAATAATTCCAAATCTGGGCATGATCACTCTCACTTCCAGGCCAGCCTCATTGGACTTAATTGCCATTTTATTGACCATTGCCGCGTAATCACTCAATTCCAGGTACGGCGACATCTCTTGGGCAATAAAAAGAATTCTTTTCTTTGTGGACATTTAACGCTGATTATTAATGCAGTAATTTTTAATTTGGCTTGCAAAATTA
>NZ_DATMTE010001071.1:0-2142 GCF_035564935.1 Chitinophaga sp.
AGCAAGCGTAAAAAGAAAAGCTAAGGCTAAAAAAGACTGCCGTCCCGAGGAATCGGGACGGCTTTTCTGCTAACTGTTCCGTCTATATTGATTCTTTTATGTTCCTATTAAAAAAAAAGAACAAATAACATCCACCTAGTAATCAATAACGGATTTTACCTGTTGTTCAACTAAAAAATTTTTTAAAGAAGGCAAGGCAATAGGAAACCTGCACGTATTTTACGTGGAGCGTTTCAATAGGATAAAATGGCTTTGGATTTTGTCCGATGCGCCTGGTATTCATAGCGGGCTAACGCTATGCGGATGATGGCTGCTAACTTTCCTGATTATTTTCTCCTTATTTTTTTCCCTAAATAAATTCCTTAATGCGCATCTGGAATAATAACACGAAACGATTTAAAATTGTTCTGGAAAAAAATGTTTTTAAAAATTAAAAAGTTCACGAATGCCAAGTGCAAACATCTGAACGCCGATAACAGCAAGGATAAGTCCCATCATTTTTGTAATGACCATCATTACATTGGTGCCGATAATTTTTACAATGCGTTCACCTGCAATAAAGAGGAGATAGGTGATATAACATATAAGTGCATAAATGCCTATTACAACAGTAAGATGTATAAGATCTTTTGCGGCAGAATAACTCATGGAGGTGGTAATTGCGCCAGGGCCTGCCAGTAAAGGCATCGCCAGCGGGGTAATAGCTACGCTGATCCCCTGATCTGCTTTCACGGGTTGCGTACCGAGCTTAGGATTTTCATTTTTATTTTCTTTTTCCCCGCGTACCATTTCGTACCCGATCACAAAAACGAGGATACCACCGGTAACACGCAGCGCGGCCAATGTAATACCAAAAACATGGAATATCAATTTGCCTGCCACGCTGAAAACAAGAATAATACAAAAGGCAATGATCACTGATTTCGTGGCAATATTCCGCTTGGCCTTTTTATCCATGTTGGAAGTCAGCTCCATGAAAACAGGGATGGCTGAAATAGGATTTACAATTGCCAGTAATCCCATGAATACGGTAGTCGCAAAGGCGATATAATTATCAAATAATGCCATCATATCAGCAATATAATAAATTTTATTTACCGTTCAACACCCGGTTCAGGAACGTATGCGGGGCAATTGCCAGTTATGGCGCAGGCTTATCAGCCGGATAGCAACTATAACGGTAACGGCTATACCTTGTGCAATATCCCCGGAGATGCCGGTAAAGTGTCCGGCCACCAGGTACAGGATCCCGCCGGCAATAGAAGCGGCGGCATATATTTCCCGGGTGAAAAGAATAGGCTGCTCCCCGGTGATCACATCGCGCAGCAGGCCGCCGAACGTACCGGTAATTACACCCAGTGCCACGCACACCGGCATGGGAAGCCCCGCTGCCACTCCCTTGTTGATGCCGGTAATGGTAAACAGGCCAAGTCCTATTGCATCAAACGTACTAAGCAAACGGGTGAGCTTTTTTACATAGGAGAAAAATAAAGCGGCAATAATGGCAGCAGCAATAATAGCAGTATTACTTAATTCATCCGTCATCCAGGCTACCGGTGTTGCGCCGGTCAGCAGATCGCGGATCGTTCCGCCGCCAATAGCCGTTATAAAGGCCAGCGCCAGTAATCCTATTACATCATATGATTTGTTGATGGCTGCGGTAGCTCCCGAAACAGCAAACGCAAAAGTGCCCAGTAATTCCAATACCTGGATGAAGGTAAGCTGCATGCTCCTTGTCTGATTTATAAACTAAGGTAAGCATACTTTATATGACTACAGCAGGAGTGGAACAACTTATCTACACTCAATAGTCATCTTCATAGGCCGACTCCCCACGAAGCGTACGCTCTATCTGGTTGCGCAGGCTATGACTGAATCCTTCTACTTCAATCTTCGGATGATGATCGAGATAGATAAGAAAGCGGCCGGTTTCTTTTGCCACCAGGTCATATATATCTTCCAGTAAAGCGTGAAGTAGTTTCCGGGTGGTTTCGGCTATCTGTGCAAGTGGTGAATCTTCAAAATGCCGGTATTCACGGTTTTTATAAGATAAGGTAATCTGAATCATAACTGACGGTTTTTCTGCAGGATTTAGGATTACCGGTTAATATATATCTAACCGGCTGGTTTTCATTATTTAAT
>NZ_DATMTE010001072.1:0-4715 GCF_035564935.1 Chitinophaga sp.
CTAAACTTGAAAAACCTGACTCCCTATGTTTAATAACAATCAGAAATCGAAAGGCGACAACAAGGCCATGCTGCCTACATCCACTGTCAACATTATAGGCAATGGTACATCTATCCAGGGTGATATTGTGTGTGAAGGCGACATCAGAATTGACGGCCAGGTAAACGGGCTGGTATCTACAAAAGCTAAAATAGTGGTAGGGCCTGAAGGGGAAATCACCGGCGACCTGGTATGCCAGAGTGCAGATATCCTGGGCCGGGTAACAGGTATCATCAAGGTAGATGAATTGCTGTTCCTGAAAGGGAATGCCCTGGTAAAGGGTGATGTATATACCGCTCATTTCGAAATGGAGCCTACTGCTAAGTTCAATGGCCGTTGCTACATGGACGATCAGCAACCGGCTGATAATCAGAAACATGGAAAAACCGTCCTCCAGGAAGCAGAATAACCGCAATCCGCTGTTACGTTACGCCGGCCTGGCCTTCCAGATGATGACCACGCTGGGTTTGGGTGTATTTGCAGGATATAAACTGGACCACTGGATAGGCTGGCGGTTCCCGGTTTTCCTGATCATTTTTTCTTTAGTTGCATTAGCCATACTTTTGTGGCAAATTATAAAAGACACCCGACGGAATGAGTGATAGATTTTTTATACGGTTATTCGCAGTTTTTGGAATTTTAAACGGACTTGTTATCATATTCAAACCCAGGTTGCTGGACCTCGGTACGCATGTGAATGTGCTGATGGCCGGTAACCTGATCATGGCTGTTATATCCCTGGTGTCTTATCTGATGAGCCGCCGGGGACTCGCTTCTTCCAACCATAACGCCTTTATCAGGGCTGTTTATGGCGCTACCCTCAGCAAACTTTTTCTTTGTGTTATAGGCATCGCTGTTTACGTGCTTATTTATAAGCCCAATGTAAGCAAGCTGACTATTTTCATGCTGTTGTTCCTGTACCTGGTGTATACTGTATTTGAAACAATCAGCCTTTTCCGGCTGACGAGGCTAAAAAAGTAATCTATTTGAAAAAAGAGGCGCCTTTAAATGCATTAGCGTCCTACTTACCTGAAGGTACTTTCGGACAGGTAATGGATTTTCTCACTACCTATAAGGTACACCTGACTGTTACACGGGAGCGGTCCAGCATACTTGGCGATTACCGGCACCCCGATGGGCAGGGTAAAGGCCACCGCATCAGCGTGAACGGTTCCCTGAATAAATATGCCTTCCTCCTTACCCTGCTGCACGAAATTGCACATCTCACTACTTTTAATAAATATGCCAACCGGGTGGCCTCGCATGGGAAGGAATGGAAACAGGAGTTCTCATTTATCCTGCGCGATTTTGTGGGTAAGAACCTGCTGCCTCCCGATATAGAAGCCGCCGTGCGCCAGAGTATGGCTAATCCTGCCGCCAGCTCCTGCGCAGATGAAAACCTGATGCGGGTGCTGAAAAACTACGACAGCCAAAAGGAAAATCATTTCTTCGTAGAGCAGGTACCGTTACATGGCCTGTTTAAAACCAAAGACGGACGCGTGTTCCGCAGGGGCGAAAAAATAAGAAAACGCTACCGCTGTGAAGAGGTAGCGTCTAAAAAATGGTTCCTTTTCAGTCCTGTATACGAAGTGGAGCTTGTAGCCTAGTTCTTCTCCCCTACATAATGCAACACCGGGTAAGCCATTGCACGGTTGATCAGCTGAATTTCCAGTTGCAGGATACCCGCTTCCGCACCGGCCTGCAGTTTAGGCGCATCATCGGTTGGCTTGTGATAGTCGTTGTGCCCACCTGTATGAAAAAATAGCACCGGCACCCCATTTACATAGAAATTATGATGATCGGAAGCGCCTTTCCCTGCTGCATCTGTGAAAAACTTAATACCGGGTTGCTGTACTTCCTTAAATACGGCAGGCCATTCTTCTGCACTGCCATAGCCTCCAATACCAATTCCTCTTTCGGGGTTATAACGTCCTATCATATCCATATTGAGCATGAAGTGCATCTTGTCCAGCGGCATCAGCGGGTGTGCCGTGTAATACTTTGATCCCTGCAGCCCCAGCTCTTCCCCGCCGAAAGCAATAAAGAGAAAGTTAAACGGTTCTTTGTTGTGGTTCTTCACATAATGCCTGGCCAGTTCCAGCAGGCCGGCCACGCCGGAAGCATTATCATCTGCACCGTTGTGGATTTCGCCGATGGGGTATTTACCATCGAATAGTGCGGCCGTTCCCAGGTGATCGTAGTGGGCGCCAATGATAATCGTACGTGCGGCGCCGTTATCCAGGTACCCGATCACATTCCGGCTGGGAATGTTTTTATGCGCTTTCCTGTCGAATGTAAAATCCTGGAAGAAACTGTTGCCATTTACGGGCTGCAGGCCCAGTTTTTTAAACTGTTTAGCCACATAACGGCTGGCAGTTCGACCGCCTTTTTCCGCGGTACCCCTGCCTTTTAGTTTATCAGCAGCCAGGTAGTTCACTATTCCCTGTATACGCGCAGCATCAGGAATAGTATCCTCCTGTGCCTGTGCGGCCGTGATTGAACCGGCAGCGCACATCAATAAAATCCATCTCTTTATCATATCCGCCCAAAAATAGAGAAGGCTTCCTTAAGGGGAAGCCTTCTGCGAAAAAATATTATTGAAATGTTCAAATTGTATTAATCCTACTTTTTCTTCTGTTGTATTTCCTGCTGGCGTTTCTGGACTTCTTCCAGTTTTTCCTGCCATTTGGATTTGGTTTTTGGTTTCTTCTTATTTTCCTGGATCTGTGCGTGGATCTTATCATGGTTAATGATAAACTTCTGGATCACGAACTGTAACAGGATACTGATCACGTTAGACAGGAAATAGTAGAAGGTAAGCGCCGCTGCAAGACGGTTAAAGATACCCAGCAACATTACCGGCATTACATAAGGCATGTACTTCATCACCGGGTTGCTCTGATCGGTCATTCCACGGTTGTAGAAAGCCAGGATCAAACTGGTGATGGTCATGAGAATGGTGAACAGGCTCACGTGATTGCCATAGAATGGTATGTTGAAACCGAGGTTCAGGATAGAATCGTAGGTAGACAGATCCTTTGCCCACAGGAAGCTTTCCTGGCGCAGCTCAATGGAAGACGGGAAGAAGCTGTACATCGCTACCAGGATAGGCAGCTGCAGCACTGCAGGTAAACATCCGCCCAGCGGGTTTACGCCAGCGCTCTTGAACAGTTTCATCTGCTCCACACCGAATGCCTGCTGGTCATCGCCATATTTTGCTTTCAGTTCATCAATTTCAGGTTTCAGCACTTTCATTTTCGCCTGGGAAACATAGCTCTGGTAAGTGAAAGGTGCTATCAGCAGGCGGATGAAAACGGTGAGCATGATGATGATGATACCATAGTTACTGATAAACCCGCTCAGGAAGTTAAACACCGGGATAATAATAAAGATGTTTACATACTTCACAAAAGCAAAGATACCGGTACCCAGCGGGATGATCTTTTGCAGACCGATATCGAAGGACTTCAGCGTTTTATAATGATTGGGACCATAGTAGATTTCCACCGGGAAGGAGAAATCATTGGTGCGGTTGTACGGAATCTGTATGGTGCTGAAGGTTTGTCCTACAATATTAGGACTTACAGGAACTTTCGTGTTTACATCCACATTATTGAAAAGTTCCTTTTTAGCAATCAGCGTGGTATTGAAGAACTGCTGTTTTACACTTACCCATTTCAGTTTGTTTTCCAGTTTTTCATGACTGGTACGGTTAAGGGTAAAGTAATCATGCTTGTCATTTTCCAACATATAGTGCACCTGGTTGTTCAGGCGCTCGTTTTCCATATCATGCTCCTGTTTATCTTCCTGGGTATTCCACTGGAGGCTCAGGTAATTCTGGTTACCTGGCAGCAGGGTTTGTAAACCAACTGCGTGGATGGTATAATCCACCACGTAGCTGCCTGGTTTCAGGGAATAGATAAATTCCAGGTAAGAAGCGGGA
The DNA here is from genome assembly GCF_035564935.1 of Chitinophaga sp. Taxonomy (GTDB): domain Bacteria; phylum Bacteroidota; class Bacteroidia; order Chitinophagales; family Chitinophagaceae; genus Chitinophaga. The sequence continues at coordinate 3,983 of NZ_DATMTE010001072.1, forward strand.
TTGCTGGTATTAAGACGGTAAGCAATTGTTTTCACACCTCCTGCGCCTTCCCGGGGCTGGCCGGCGGTGAAGAACAGATCCGCGCTGTTCAGCATCTTTGTTAAGCTGGCAGGCACTTCTACCGAAAGACGGTTAAAGGAACCTTCCAGCAACATCAGCGGACCACCATCGTAAGTTTTGTATTGTTTCAGTTGTACACTTGCCGGTTGGCCACCTTTATTGGAAAAAGTGATCTTTACCACATCGTTTTCCAGCACTGTATTCTGCACATTGCCGGTAGCGGCAGCGGCAAATGCGCCAAACTCACCGTTTAACAGCGCCTGGTGGGCTGAATCCAGCTGGCCTCCTGTGGCGGCTGCAGCCATGCTCACAGTATCAGCTAAAGGTGTTTTAGGCTTGTTAAGCTCTGCGATGGAATCTTGCCTGGCTTTTTCCTTTGCGGCTCCTGCCTGTTGCTTCTGGTTAAAGAATATGTATCCTACCAGCAAAACGCCCAACAGTAAAAACCCAATGACCGAATTTCTATCCATGAAATGCAATTAAAATTTAGGCAGCAAAGGTAAGCAGGATTTTATGAAATGACCATGCTTTTTAGGTGAAACCCCTGTTAAATGCGGTTAAAATAATAGAAAAGTAAAGAGAATGCGTATTATATTGAGGATCAGAGCGGAGATGATCGCCTTCGGCGATTGCAGCGGATGTTGTCTGACTCAGGATTACGCTGATTATACTG
>NZ_DATMTE010001073.1:0-6950 GCF_035564935.1 Chitinophaga sp.
ACATCGGGTTTAATCCGCAACTGGATGTTAAAAGAACCAGTGTGGTGATCCGGATCAGCGAAGTATCCTAATCATAAGCTATGAATAATTTCCAGTTAGAAGAACATCCACACCAGCGTTTGAATATCCTTACAGGTGAATGGGTATTGGTATCGCCACACCGTACAAAAAGACCGTGGCAGGGTAAAGTAGAAAAAGTAAATAAAGACCCGCTGCCGGGATATGATGCCGCATGTTATTTGTGCCCGGGCAACAGCAGGATGGGCGGGGATCTGAACCCGGCTTACACCGAACCGTATGCATTTACCAACGACTTTGGCGCACTGATGGCAGATACACCTGCCGGTGCAGATATTATCGACGACTTACTCCACGCCCGCGGGGTGAAAGGTACCTGCCGCGTGATCTGTTTCTCTCCCCGGCATGACCTTACGCTGCCGCTGCTGGAGGTGGAAGACATCCGGAAAGTGATTACGCTGTGGCAGAATGAATACCGCCAGCTATCTGCAGACAAAGACATAAAGTATATCCAGATCTTTGAGAACAAAGGCGATATCATGGGCTGCAGTAACCCCCATCCACACGGGCAGATCTGGGCAACGAGCGATTTACCGGCGGAACTGATCAAGGAAGCATCTCACCAGAAAAAATATTACGAAGCTACCGGCAAAAGCCTGTTACAAAGCTATGTTGCCCTGGAGCAACAAAAACAGGAAAGGATCGTTTGCGAAAATGAGCACTTCATTGCACTGGTACCCTTCTGGGCGGTATGGCCGTTTGAAACCATGATCATCAGCAAACGGCATGTAACCAACCTGCTGCAGTTTGATGAAGCGGAGAAAAATGCGCTGGCCGATATTTTAAAAAGACTGACCATCAAATATGATAATCTTTTTGAAACCTCTTTCCCTTACTCCGCCGGTATGCACCAGGCGCCCGTGAATAGCGGCAATCACCCGGAATGGCACTGGCACATGCACTTTTATCCGCCACTGCTGCGCTCCGCCACCGTAAAGAAATTTATGGTAGGCTATGAGCTGCTGGCAAGCCCCCAGCGCGATATTACGCCGGAATGGGCCGCGAAGAAATTACAGTCGCTCCCCGACATACATTATTCACAGGCAGTTGCAGGTATGGAAAAAACACAATAGCTTAGTAGGATAGTATAGTACAGTCAATTTTTCCTTACATGCAGGACGTATACGAACAGATACATGAACTGGATGGCATTCCAGGCCTCTCCAAACACGAACAGTTTGTTCAGGGAATTATTAATGCCATTAACTCGAAACTGTTATCGAGAGGCGATTCCCTGCCTTCTGTCAATAACCTGATCGGGGAACTCGGATTTGCAAGGGAAACTATTGCCAAAGGCTATAAGGAACTGGTGGAAAGGGGCATTGTAGCCTCACAGAACAGGAAAGGTTTTTTTGTAAGCAGCGGCGATACCGGCCAACAGCTGAAAGTAGCGCTGCTGCTGTTTGCATTCGACACCTTCCAGGAAACATTCTATAAAACTTTCCGGGCTGATATTGGCGCAAATGTCCAGCTGGACGTATTCTTTCATCATAATAACATCGAAGTATTTGAAAGCATCATTGCAGCTGTAAAAGGCCGCTACGGGATGTACGTGGTAGCGCCTATCCCGCATCCCAGAACTGCAGAAATCCTGAAAGGCCTGCCAATGGATAAGTTCCTGATGATTGACCGCTACGAACCGTTGCAAACAGACTGTTCTTACATTGTGCAGGAGTTCGGGGAATCTTCCTACAGGGCCTTTTCTGCACTGGCGGATACCATCCGGAAGTTCGATGAAATGATCTTTTACTACCGGCCATCTACCGATACGCCCATAGAAATACTGAAAGCATTTAAACGTTTTATAAAAGATCATAAGATCAACGGGGTGATTAAAACGGAATACGAACCCGGTACCGTTGCCAAAGGAAAAGTATATTATACCATCAATAACACGGAACTGTGGGCCATCCTGAAAGATTGCGTGGAAAAGAAACTGACGCTGGGCAGGGATGTAGGTATTTTATCCCATAATGATGATGTAGTGAAAGAAATTATCTGTAACGGCATCACTACCTATTCCACCGACTTTAAACTGATGGCGGAAAAGGCAGCCGCTTTTGTGCTGCGCAGGGAAAAGATCCAGGAAACATTACCTACCGTGCTGATAAGAAGAAAATCTTTGTAACTGTAATTATTAATGCCTCTTTCTACTATTATAAGCTTTGCTTTTTTTGTAGTGCTCATGACGGTTTTGTCGTGGTACATTACAAGAAGGCACCAGTTAAAAACTGCCGCGGACGTATTTCTCGGCAGCCGCAGTTTAAACTGGCTGGTAATAGGCGGTGCGCTCATTATGACAAACATCAGCGCCAACCAGTTTATTGGTGAAAACGAATCCGTTTTTATCAACAACATGTCTATTATGTCGTGGGGCGTTACTTCGGTATTTGCCATGCTGCTGGTGAGTGAATTTTTAATGCCCGTCTATCTCCGGATAGGGGCCGTTACCACGCCCGATTTCCTGGAGGTAAGATATGACAGCGGCACCAAGAAAATTGTATCTGTTATTTTCCTGCTCAGCTACCTGGTAAACCTGATCCCGGCGGTGTTGTACGGCGGAGCAGTGGCGTTCAACGGCATCTTTCACCTGAATGAACTGCTGCATATCAGCTACTGGTCCACCATCTGGATACTGGCCTGCCTCATAGGCATCACCGGCTTTTTTTACAACGTGCTGGGCGGCTTAAAAGTGATCAGCATTTCAGATACCTTGCTGGGCGCCGGCATGATCATAGGCGGACTGCTGCTGCCTTATTTCGGGTTTAGATACCTGGGGCATGGCGATGCAGAAACGGGATTGCTTACGGTATTGGGAAGCCATACGGATCATTTGAATGCCATCGGATCAGCGCACGACGCCATACCTTTCAGCACTATTTTTACCGGTATGCTGCTGGTAAATATTTACTATTGGGGCATGGAGCAGTTCATTGTGCAGCAGGCGCTGGGCTCCGTGAACCTGGAGCAAAGCCAGAAGGGAATTGCACTGGCATGCTTATGCAAGCTGCTATCGCCGCTTATGCTTAATATTCCCGGCCTCATTGCCGTGCATTTGTACCTGCATCCGCAGGCAACGGCGGAAATATTCCCAAGGATGGCCGCCGATGTACTGCCGCCCGTATACACCGGTTTAATTGCCGCTATCGTGTTTGGCGCGGCGCTAAGCACCTTTAATGCAGGATTGAACAGCGTAGGCACCCTGTTCACCATGAACCTGTATAAACCCTTTATGATAGCCCGCAAAGGCGGGGTGTCCGATAAGGAATTGATCAGCCGCACCCGCCTGTTCCAGGTATTGGTATTGCTGTCTGGTATTATCATAGCGCCTTTTATCATGTTATTCAAAGGCGGTTTTTATAACTATATACAGATGCTGGCAGGATTTTTCAGCATCCCTATTTTTACCATCATGGTGGTAGGCATGACCACCCGGTATGTGCCGCCGGTAGCGGCTAAAGCAGGACTGGTATTTTTCCTGGCCATGAACGTTTTACTGCAATGGGTATTTGATACAGGTATTCATTACCTGCACCTGCTGGCCATCACATTTGTAGTAACAGCATTGCTGATGCTGATCATCGGCAAAATAAAACCCATGGCTGTACCTTATCAGCCCGCCGTGATCCCGGTAGTATCTGTGGAGCCATGGAAAAACCGGCACTGGTACAGCGCCGCCTTACTGATACTAATGGTATTGTTATTTATCATCTTTTCACCACTAGGACTTGCAAAATGAATAATGCGCTGATCTGGTTCAGGAACCTTTTACCTGTTACAGGAATGCTTTGCCTGTTAACACCGCTGCACGCCCAACAGGCGGGACATGTGAAAACTATTCCCTTCGGGAAAAACAATCGTATTGCTTACGATTTATATAAAGGCACCTATACGGTATGGGCCGGGAAAAAAGAGGTGATCCGTAATGCGTTTGCTTTTTATGAAGATGCCGGTACGCCGGATACCCTTCCCATTCAGCGCACTTTTACCAGTTCCCGCATAAAAGATGGAACCCGGTATGTGATCACATCTGCCGGTAACGGCATAAAAAAACAACAGGTATTTTACGTATATAACGGGAAAGAAGGCTTTTATACTTCAGTATCCCTGCAGGGAAAAGGAGCGCGCTCCCGCGCTATGAGCCCTTTAACAGGGGAAGCTGCGCGCTATACCAGCGGCGTAGTAGCGCCATTCGATAATGATGCCTGGATCAAATACCGGGTGGCTAACCAGCAAGGCCCCGCATTTACCAGCTCGGAAGTAACCGCCTTGTACGACAGCACCACCAATGCAGGGCTTATACTGGGATCGGTAGAACACAACGATTGGAAAACAGGCGTAAAGGTGGAAAATACACACGTTTCCGTGGTAGCGGGGTGGACAGACAGCCTTATAACCCGCGATAAAATACCACATGGCTTTGTTACACAGGGCGATACCCTGTGCAGCTCCCCGAAGATATTTGTACTACCCACCACCAACTGGCGAAAAGGCATGGAACAATATGGCAGCGCCAACCGCCTGGCGGAACCCCGTTATATTTTTGAATGGACCGGCGCAAAACCCCTGGGCTGGAACAGCTGGGGCAGTATGCAAACGAAACTGGATCTTGCTAAAGCCAAACAGGTAGTCGATTTTTTCGCGGACTCCTGTAAAACATTCCGTGGGAAAGACGGCAGCATTTACATTGATCTCGACTCCTACTGGGATAACATGACCAAAGGAGGCATGACCGGGGATTTCAGCCAGCTGAAAGCATTTGTGGACTATTGCAAACAACGCGGATGCAAACCCGGTATTTACTGGGCGCCATTTGTTGACTGGTCCAAATCCTCCCGCACCGTAGAAGGTAGCCACTACAACTATGCAGAAACATGGACAAAAGTAAACGGGCAATACCATGATTTTGATGGCGCCCGTGCCATGGATCCCACGCATCCTGCTACCCGCGAGCGCATTGCCTACCTCATCAAACGGTTTAAGGAAACGGGTTTTGAAATGATCAAAATAGATTTCATAGGGCATGCAGCTATAGAGGCAGATACCTATTATGATCCTTCCGTGCACACAGGCATGCAGGCTTTCCGCAAAGGCATGGAGTTCCTGGTAGACCAGCTGGATGGCAAGATGCTGGTATACGCCGCTATCTCGCCCAGCCTGGCCACCGGCAGGTATGTGCATATGCGCCGCATTGCCTGCGATGCGTTTAAGAATATCAGTGAAACCGCCTATACGCTCAATGCTACCAGCCTGGGCTGGTGGCAGCATAAAGTATACGATTTTACGGATGCAGACCATGTAGTGTTTGCCGGCGCAACACCCGGTGAAAACAGGGCCCGCCTTACCTCGGCCATCGTTTCCGGTACCGTTATCACCGGCGATGACTATTCTGAATACAGCAGTGCTTCCGGCATAGCACAGCAACTACTGCAAAACCCCGGTGTACTGGAAGCAGCGCAACTGCCTAACGGCTTTGTGCCGGTAGATCATCATACCGGCGATACCCCTTCCAGCCTGTTTGTGCATAACAGCGGCCGTTATACTTATATCGCCGTAGTGAACTACAGCAAAGAGGCCGGCGCCTTTGAAGCCGGCTGGGATCAACTGGGCCTCACAAAAGGGGAATATCGCTGCAAAGAATTATTCTCCGGTAAAACATCCACTGAAAAAGACAAACTCCATGTAACGGTAGCTGCGGCAGATGCCGTGATCCTCCGCCTGGAAAAGAAATAAAGCATCTCCCCGGGAAAGCGGCCTTTATTTTCCATTTTTATCTAACTTTAATAAAAAAAATGGAAAACAAAGGGCTGCTTTTTATTCCGGATATAAGTGGCTTTACCCGTTTTGTGAATGAGATAGAGATTGAGCACAGCCGCCATATCATCCAGCAACTGCTGGAACTGCTGATCAATGCTAACCAGTCGGACCTGGAAGTGTCTGAAGTGGAGGGCGACGCTATCTTATTCTATAAGTTTGGATCCCCGCCCGATCTTGCCCTGCTGTATAAACAGGTGGAAAGAATGTTCTGCGAATTTCACCGCTACCTCGTTAATTACAACCATCGTAAAATCTGCCAGTGTAAAGCCTGTGTATCGGCAGTAGACCTTACCCTGAAAGTGATTTCCCATTATGGCGAGTTCACTACTTACCAGGTAAAAAATTTCAGTAAGCTGATCGGGAAAGATGTGATTGTGGCGCATCAGCTGCTTAAAAACGATATTGAACAACATGAATACTGGCTGGTAACAGATAACCTGCTGCGCGATGAACCTCCCTCCGGGCTGGCCCAATGGATGACCTGGGATGCCGCTACCAAACAAACAGAAACAGGGGATATCCCTTTTCACTACACCCATTTAAGCGAGCTAAGAAATACATTACCTCCTGATCCCGACCCGCAAACCGAATTAAACAACAAGGTGAAAATGATATCTGTGTCGAAAGAATTTGACACAGATATCAAAACACTCACCTATACCGTAGTGCATTTTGAATTCAGGCATCTATGGCAGATAGGAGTGAAGGGGATAGATGAAGTGGAACATTTCCTGCCGGGTGTTGGCAGCCGGCACCGGCATCTGCTGGATAACGGTAAAGAAGCGATGATGTATACCAGCAGTTTCTCCTACAACCCCGAACAAAGCGTGGTATTCAGTGAAACAGACGAGAAGCGGCATAACGCTTACTACTATACGATAGAAAGACTAACAGACCGGCGCGCCCGGTTGACTATAGATTATTATCTTCCTGAAAACTTTTTACGCCAATGGCTTTTCCGGCTTACGGAAAAAGAAAAGATGGCCGCCCGGTTGCGCACATCGCTGGAAAGGCTGGAACCGGTGGTAATGAAGATGGTATTGCCGCTTGATTTC
>NZ_DATMTE010001074.1:0-1928 GCF_035564935.1 Chitinophaga sp.
GGAATTTTTGATAAGATGGCTGAGATCTTTTATGGTAAAACAGTGACTTCATCAAAAATGCTTACCAAATAAAAAGGGGGTGTCCCCCCTTTTTATTATTTTCCTTTTCCTTCCAGCTTCAACAGGAACGAATATTCCAGCGCCACTTCCTCCAGCGCTTTAAACCTTCCGGAAGCGCCTCCATGGCCAGCTTCCATATTAGTATGCAGTAATAACAAATGATGATCCGTTTTTAATTCCCGTAATTTTGCCACCCATTTGGCAGGTTCCCAGTATTGCACCTGCGAATCGTGCAAACCGGTAGTGACCAGCATATTGGGGTAAGCTTTAGCTTCCACGTTATCGTAAGGGGAATAGGACTTCATGTAATCATATGAATCCTTGTTCTTTGGATTGCCCCATTCATCAAACTCACCGGTAGTAAGCGGGATGCTTTCATCGAGCATGGTGGTCACCACATCCACAAAAGGAACCTGCGCTACAATACCGTTGAACAACGCTGGTTCCATATTAGCAACGGCGCCCATCAGCAGGCCGCCGGCGCTGCCTCCCATTGCGTAAAGATGGGCAGAATCTGTATAATGTTGTTGCACCAGGAATTTTGCAGCAGCAATAAAATCCGTGAACGTGTTTTTCTTTTTAAACATTTTGCCGTCTTCGTACCATTGACGGCCCATTTCCTGTCCGCCACGAACATGTGCAATGGCAAAGGCAAAACCACGATCCAGTAAGCTCAACCGGGTGGAGCTGAAGGTGGCATCCATACTGTTGCCATAGGAGCCATAGCCATACAGCAATAACGGTCCTTTACCGTTTTTCTCAAAGGTTTTCTTATAAACTATTGACACCGGGATTTTAGTACCATCCGTTGCGGTAGCAAATAATCTTTCTGTTGCATAATCTTTGGGATCGTAGCCGCCCAACACTTCCTGCTGACGTTTCAATTCACTGGTCCCTGTTTCCATGTTGTAATCATACACCGAGTTGGGCGTGATCATGGATGTATAATTATACCGCAGTTCTTTGCTGTCCATTTCCGGGTTACTGCTTACAGATGCGGTGTAAGCCGCTTCTGAAAAAGGCAGGTATTTTTCGGTATGGGTTTTATCATTGATGATACGGATCTGCGTTAAGCCGCCTTTCCTTTCTTCCAATACGGTAAAATCTTTAAACAGCTCTGCACCTTCCAGCAGCACATCGCTGCGGTTAGGGATCAGCTCTTTCCAGTTTTGCCTGGAAGTTTTATCCAGCGGGGCTTCCATCAGCCGGAAGTTAAGTGCGTTCCAGTTAGTGGTGATATAGAACTTATCATCGCGGTGATCCACATGATACAGCATATCCTTTTCCCTCGGATGAAAAACGCGGAAAGCATCATTAGGTTTGGAGGCATCCAGGATCCGGCTTTCTGAGGAAAGCGTGCTTTCGCTGTTGATGATAATATATTTGCCGGATTTTGTTTTGGAAACGGCAACATCAAACGTTTCATCTGCTTCATGATACACTTCCTTGTCGGCCGCCACGCCCAGCGAGTGCCGCATGATACGATCGGCCCGAAGAGTAACGGTATCTTTGCGGGAATAGAAGAGGGTTTTATTATCGCTGGCCCAGGTGCTGCCGGCGGTGGTTTCATGAATTTCGTCTGTAAGGAGTTCGTTTGTTTCCAGGTTTTTGATCCGGATAGTGTAACGCCTGCGACTTACCGTATCTATCCCGTAAGCGAGCAGTTTGGTATCCGGGCTTACACTCAGCCCCGCTACCTGGCAATAGGCATGACCAGCGGCCAGCTCATTCACATTCAGGATCACCTCTTCCGGCGCTTCCAGGCTGCCTTTTTTGCGGCAATGCACAGGGTACTCCTTCCCTTCTTCATAACGGGTATAGTAATAATAACCGTTTTTAAGATAGGGTACACTCATATCCGTTTCCTT
>NZ_DATMTE010001075.1:0-2159 GCF_035564935.1 Chitinophaga sp.
CAGAATACGGCTCGGCAAAGCTGGATTGCTGCCAGGTTCCTCCTGCCAGTACGCTCAGCTTACCTTCTCCCAGCGTTTTATTGTAAGTGAGTTGAGGCTCTACAATATAGCTTTCAATATAATCGGAGGTATAAGTAGCAATTGATTCACCGGAGCTGCTGCTGGGATCGAGAGAGGTTTTAGGAAGATAGGTTTCATTTGTTTGTGTGATCTTATTATATCCGAGATTTACTTTTGCGTCTAATCCCGGTAGTATATTATATCGCAAACTGGCATTCGCCAATAAATTATTCGAACTGAAATTAGCCGATTGCAACAGGTAGGAGTCAGGATTGGAGAATCCGCCTGTCCAGTTTAAACTGCCATCCTGGTTATGCACAGGATAGTTGGGCGGCAATATGTACACAACACGGGTAATATCTGTGGCCACCTGGTTGTTGGATTCCTTGGTGTACATCGCCGAAACGCCCAGCGTAAATTTGCCGTTACGCGACGTATTATCCACACTCAGGTGAGAGGAATAACGCTTGTAGCCCCAGTCGCCGGGAAATACTGTGGATTCGTGCCTGAAAGTATTTGAAAAACGATACCGCAGATATTGATTCCCCCCTGAAAACGCGCCTGTAACTTCCGTTTGCTTAGCGGTGTTACCGATATAATCTTTCTGGAAATCCCTGGACTTCGTAGTATCCCAAACAGTGAGATCGGGGGCATTTGAAAAATCAGGTGTTACATTATCGTTAGCGAAAGCGGTTCTGCGCATAGCCAGGTATTCAGAAAGGTTCAGTACCGGTAAATAGTTGGTTACTTTGCCGGCGCCTGAATAAATATTGAAATCGAAATGTGGTTCCGATGTTTTACCTTTTTTAGTGGTGACCAGGATAACGCCATTAGCGCCCCTGGAACCGTAAATAGCAGTGGCATCGGCATCTTTCAATACGGATATCTCCGCGATATCTGCCGGGTTAATGGAGTTCATGGGATCTACCGCTCCCACCGCTCCTGCACTGGAAAATGGTGTTTCCGAGAATGGCACTCCATCAATAATGAATAACGGCATGCTTTTATCGACATTAGGCAGCGGAATGGTTTGCTGCTGGCGGATGGAAATGTTCATCTGGCTGCCAGGGCTGCCACTGGAACGGGTAATGAAAAGGCCTGGTACATTACCCTGTAATGCTTCGAGCACATTACTTACAGGTTGTCTTTCTATCTCTTCTGCCTTTATACTGGTAACGTTACCTGTGTTAAAGCGTTGCGTGGTGGTACCATAGGCAATCACCTGCACTTCGTCCAGTTTGGAAACGGAGGGAGGAAGTATTAATCTGAAACCTCCGGCGCCGGAAAGGACGGATTCTCCCGGTTTAAGCGCTACTCCGCCCGCTTTGCTTTCGGGGTAAGCAACTACAATGGCATTTGTGGCGGAGGTTACCTTTAGTTCTATGCTTCCATATCCAATCCTGGTTACCAGTAAAATATCGCCTGCATTGGCGTTAATGGTAAAAGAGCCATCGGCCTTTGTGGCAGTTCCTGTCCTGGTTCCTTTGATAAATACATTGGCGCCGGGAACAGGCTCGCCCTCGCGGGTTAGAATAGTACCGCTCACAGGAAACGGGGGAAGCGGATCTGAAGATATAACCACAGCGGCGCTATTTGCGGTTGGCTGCACGGCAGGATAGATGCTGATCGTTTTACTTCCGATCAGGTATTTTAAAGGTTGATTCCGGAACACGTTTTCAAGAAACTGCAAAAGCGGCTCATTGGTAGCCTGAACGGTAATCGGCTTGGCTTTCGACAGATCTGTTTCCTGGTACAGGAACAGGTAACCGGTTTGTTGTTTTACGGCAGAAAAAATTGTCTCAAGCGCTACATTTTTTCCCGAGAAGGTGACATTTTGAGAAAATCCTTTGGCTGTTACATTTAAAAAAGCAACCGTGAGAAAAAATACAGTTAGTTTCATCACTAACAAGATTTTGGTGAAAGGACGGGTACCCCCATGGGTAGACCATCCACAAAAAGCAGTTTTTGTCATACCTTTGAAACTGTTTTAGGTGCTGGATAAGCAGTCTGTGCAGACTTTGTTTTTGAATGTTACCTAAACTGCCCGGCCAATGATGTTTCCCCATCATTGGCTTTTTGTTTTAAGTAAGGGATGTATA
>NZ_DATMTE010001076.1:0-5364 GCF_035564935.1 Chitinophaga sp.
TTTTTTATTGCGTATCTGCCGCACAGCAAAGTAAATTAATCCCGCTCCTGCAAGACCAATTAAGCTGCTTACTCCAATAGTACGTGCCTGCTTTTTACTGATAGCCGGTAATTTAATCCCGAATTTTGCCGGACTCGCCTGCGCAATGTCCAGCAGCGGTGCTAACGATAAGCCACTGATGATTTTATCGGCAACCTTTTCTACAACATTGCCGGGATACTGTGGACAAAAAGCAACGCCGATCCCGGCTTCACTTAATAAACTGCTGTCCCGTTTTCCATCTCCCACATAAATGATATTCTGGGTATTTATGTGATACTGCTGCGCTATGTAAGGGAATACATTACTCCGCGCATACTCCTCTCCTTTCATAAAATAATCAGCTACCGTAAATTCGCCGGTGGCTACACTGTTGATCAGATGCAGTTTATTGGCAAATACGAAATCCATTCCCAGCTGATTTTTGATATGACGTGCTACGGTACCAAATCCATCGGTGATCAGGCCAACAGCATAACCTCTTTTTTTCAGCTCCCGCACTATTTCGCGGATGCCTGGTACCAGCGGAATAGCGTCTGCCACTTCCAATAATTCTGCAATATTGCGTCCTTCAAAGAGTGTTGCTTTCAGATGCAGCGTAGTTACAGGATTATGTCCGGCCGATTCGATTTCCTGTAATCCTTCTTCCTGTCCAAAGGCCACTGCAGCCCATTGCATGTAATCCTGCGTAAATACGGCATGATCCAGGTTGAAGATGACCATTTTATGCAGTTTATCAATTGATTCCAGGATAGAATACTCCATTTGCTCCCGTATCAGGTTAATATTACCCAGTGTTTCCAGGTTTTCCTGCGGTATATTTTCGGCTTTGCGAAGGATGGTGCGTGATACTTCCCTCGACATTTTGCTCAGCTGTTCCCATGTTTGCATGGCATTTTCCACCTTGCCGATATTTGCTTCCGTGATACGTGCGCCGAGATGATGCATATCTATCAGCAAGCCAATATCCACACCATAGTCATTTTCAAAATGCACCCGTGAAAGGAATGATTTACGGGCTGCGATCATACCACTGAGCGGTTGCTGGAAGTGAGAAAGCTCAGGGTATAAGATACTCAGCAGTGGCTTGGCCACCAATTGGGTGACCCTGCCTGCCTGCCTTTCAAAGTAGGATTTGACGAAGTCTGCTTCATCTTTTTCAATAGGACCAGTTAAGAGGTCTATAATATTGTCAGGGTAAGTAAGGATGTCGCCATCTACATAGGCAATAATATCGTGTTTTGCGGCCATCATCCCTTCACGCATAGATATTCCCTTTCCGCGCTGGCTGCTTGTGATCACTCTCACATGTTCCTTCATGGCCTCTTCCACTGTATTATCCGTAGAGTTATCATCTACCACAATGATCTCAATTTTCCGGGACGTTTTTTTTACTGTTTTAATAACCTGGCGTATGGTAGCACCTTCGTTTAATACAGGAATTACGATAGATATCATAGGAGTTCGCTATGTTAAAGGTTAAAAAATAGTGCTGTAAAGAGCTGCTGTTGGCATTATCAGGCCGCTTTTGTAACAAAAACCGTACCCATTGCCTGTTTTCCGGGAGAAGGAAATGTTATGGAAAGCTGTACAGGGATTGAAAAACGCCGGATGCTCCACTCAGAAAGTAGCGCATCCGGCATTTGCGTATAACCTTTAACGTTAGTTATTTTCTATTTAAATTCCTGCATTTCCACCAGTTTATGGTAGATCCCGTTTTGCTTCAGCAGCGCATCATGCGTACCGCGTTCTTTAATCTCTCCCTGATCCATTACGATAATTTCGCTGGCATGCTGAATGGTGCTCAGCCGGTGTGCAATTACAATAGTGGTGCGGTTTTGCATGAGTTTATCCAATGCGGCCTGCACCAGTTTTTCAGACTCTGTATCCAACGCAGAAGTAGCTTCATCGAGGATGAGTACAGGCGGATTTTTGAAGATGGCTCTGGCAATAGTAAGGCGCTGACGCTGGCCCCCGCTGAGTTTCAGCCCTCGGTCGCCTATAATTGTGTCGTAGCCATTGTCCAGCTGCTCAATAAACTCGTGTGCATTGGCAATTTTTGCAGCGGCTATAATGGCTTCCCTGTCGGCTTTTGGCTGGCCAAAGGCAATGTTATTAAATACGGTATCATTGAACAGGATCGCTTCCTGTGATACCACGCCGATCAGGTTGCGAAGATCCTGTACCTTCAGGTCCCGTATATCGGTACCGTCTATACGAATAGCGCCTTCATTCACATCATAAAAGCGGGGTAAGAGATCGGCCATGGTAGATTTTCCTGCACCGCTGCGGCCCACCAGCGCTACCATCTGTCCTTTTTTAATAGTAAGCCGGATATGTTTCAGTACATATTGCTGTTCGTATTTAAAGGAAACATCATCGTATTCAACACCGGAGGTGAACTCATTAACAGCGCGTGCTCCGGGCTTTTCATGAATAGTTACCGGTGCATCCAGTATTTTAAAGATCCTTTCACTGGCTACCATTCCTTTCTGGATGGTAGTAATAGAAGTGGACACATTTTTTGCCGGCTGCATGATCTGTGAATAGAAAACGAGGTATGTCATGAAAGTGGCACCGGTAAGTAATTCGCTGCCAGACAATACCAAACTTCCTCCATAAATAACAAGGATCACAATCACAACTACCCCCAGTATTTCGGAGATTGGAGAAGCCAGTTCACGCTGGTTATACATCGATTTGCTGACTTTCACAAAGCTGCCGTTTACCTCACCGAATTTGTTTTTCATAAAACGTTCGGCGGTAAAGGACTGTATGATCCTGATACCGCTTAATGTTTCTTCTGTTACCGACAGAATTTTTCCCAATAGCTCCTGGCTGAACTTTCCTTTCAATTTTAATTTTTTGGAAACATAAGATATCAGCAGGCCGGAGATGGGAAAGAATACGATGGTGAACAGGGTAAGTTTTACGGAAAGATAGAACAGCGCCGCAAAGTAACCGATGATGATGAAAGGATCGCGCAGTAATGTTTGTATGGCATTGATCACACTGTTTTCGATTTCCTGCACATCGTTGGTCATGGAAGAAAGCAGGTCGCCTTTTTGTTGCTCACTGTAAAAGGACAGCGATTGTTGCGTGAACTTTTCATATAGGCGTATGCGTAACCTGGAAAGTACGGTCATTTTCAATCGCACCATTACCCTTGCGCTCATATACCTGCCAAAGTTAGCGATCACAATACACACGCCTATCACAGCGCAAACAAAATAGAGGGCGCTTTGCTTGGAGCCGCTGGCCCTTATGAAGTTATAGAAATAGTAGTTGAACAGGTCTATAAAATAGTTGATGGAGAAGGTGAAATGAGGTTCCGGCAATGCCTGGGGCACTTCTCCCACCTGGTTGAAAATAACGGTCAGTAAAGGAATCAGCATAGCAAAATTGACCATGCCGAATATGATACCTATAAAAGTATATACAACGTATTCGGGCAGGTAATGATGCAAAGGTGTGGCAAATCGTAGTAATCGCTTGAATGTCTTCATGCCTGGTAGTCTGTTTAACTTGCTGGCAAAAATAGCATAATTAAGGTATGAGGGGGTGTAATTGCGGCTATTCTTTGCCGGAAATGGTTAATTTCGCAACTGACGGGCTGTGGGTAGCCTGTTACGGTTTGGCGGGGTGGGGTAATTGTGTTATTATCGTAGGCAGACTGTTTTATTAACGATTAAAACTGAATGAGATGCAGGAAACTAAAAGGCAGAAACAAATAGGACAGCTGGTACAGCAGGAGCTGAGCAGCATTTTCCAGCGGTTGGGGTTTAATGTGGTGGAAGGAGGAATGATATCTGTTGCTGCCGTGAAGATGACCCCTGATCTGCTGGAAGCGAAGGTATACCTGAGTATGTTTCAGATCAAAGCCCCTTCGGAAATGCTGGAACGCATCAAGGAAAGAATGGGCGAAATCAAGAAATTACTGGGAATAGGGTTGGGTAAGCAGTTACGCAGGATTCCCGAGTTGAGCTTTTTCCTGGATGATACCCTTGACTATGTGTTTAAGATGGAGGAGCTGTTTAAGAAGATCCGGGAGGAGGATGCCAATATCAAAGATGGCAAAAAATAGGGTTACGGATCTTTCATTCTTCATTCGTAATTCATATACATGGTCTGGCAATTTGCTTCCCGTTATTTCCGTGCAAAAAAATCTACCAATGCTATCAATATCATTGCCTGGGTAAGTGTGGTGGCAATTGCAGTAGGGGCAGGCGCCCTGATTGTAATTCTGAGTGTATTCAATGGTTTTGAGGGACTGGTAAAATCCCTTTATTCTTCTTTTTACCCGGCGTTGAAAGTGGAACCGGTTACGGGTAAAACCATTATCCTTACGCCTGCACAACTGGCACAAATATCGGCGGTGCAGGGGGTAGCGCATTTTTCCCGGGTAATTGAGGAAAAAGCAGTGCTGCGCTACGGCGACGAGCCTACGATTGCCGTATTGAAGGGGGTAGACAGCAGTTATAATTATGTGACGGATGTAAAGAGCAACATTATCAGGGGGCGTTTTGACACCGGCGATAGTGTGGCCTACAGGGCTGTACTGGGGCTTGAGCTGGAAGGCGCGCTGGGCGTAGATGTAGTGCATAGTATTGCCCCGGTTACCGTATATCTTCCCCGCAGGAATGTAAATGCTTTTGTGACCCCGGAAGATGCACTCAACAACGGGGTGTTGTATCCTGCCGGCACTTTTGCCATACAGCAGGAGTTTAACAGCAAGTATGTTATTACAAACATTGAATTTTTACGGAACCTGTTGCAGATGGCTCCCGATGAAATGTCGTCGCTGGAGATAGGGACACGGGCAGGGATAAACGATAAAGTGCTGAAGGCGCAACTGGAAAAGTTGCTTGGCAGTAAGTACAAGGTGCAAACCCGGTACGAGCAGAACCAGTCGCTTTACGCCATTATGCAAACCGAAAAATGGGCGGTATATGTGATACCTAGTTTTATCATGATCATTGCTGCTTTTAACATGATAGGTTCTTTGTATATGCTGGTGATAGAAAAGCAAAAAGACATCACGATCCTGAAAGCAATGGGGGCACGTAAGTCGTTGATTATGCGGATATTCCTGGCAGAAGGGCTGATCATTGCCGGGATAGGAACTGCGTTGGGCCTTGGGTTGGGAACTACCTTTTGCATGTTACAACAGCATTTTGGTATTATAAAGCTGGAGGGGACTTCTTTCCTGGTAGATTCCTATCCTGTTAGTATGCACGCAGCGGATTTTGTACTGGTGTTTATTACGATTATGGTTATTGGTATTGCAGCCAGCTGGTACCCTGCCAGAAGGGCGGCTGTGGAAGC
>NZ_DATMTE010001077.1:0-1869 GCF_035564935.1 Chitinophaga sp.
AATAGTTAGCACCCTCTTGCTTATAAGCTAAAGAAACTGCTTTATCCAACAATAGCATCAGATTTGGAAACAGGTCACGGTATAAGCCGGACGGCGTGATGACCACGTCGATACGCGGTCGCCTAAGAGCAGTATCTGCAATTGCCTCTACTCCTTTCAACCGACCAAAGCCATCGTAAGTAGGTTTTATCCCTAATAAACTCAATATCTGGGATTCCATAATACCTTCATGCCGGATGGTTTCCACTGACCATAGGTTAAATCCCACTTTGTCCGGATACTGCCCATCGTGTCTGCCACGGTAATCAGCGATCAACTGATTAGCAAGCTTCTCCCCTTCCCGATAGGTGTCTATGGTAGGGATACGGTCGGGATCAAAGGAATAAAAATTCTTTCCTGTAGGAAGTGCCGAAGGATTCCGGATGGGGTCATTACCTGAACCCGCTTCTATATACTTTCCGTTAAGGGCTGTCATCAGTGCATCCAGCTCTCGTGGGCCGCTGATCATAATGCGCTGGTAAACATCCATCAGTAGCACGGCTAGTGAATCCTTTGGTATCTCCTGCATCCGCCCAACGATAGCTTCCGCCGTTTTCATAGCCATTACGGAATCTGGCGATTGCCCAAACGTATGCATCCCCATTGGAGTAAGCGTCTCCTGGATTTCCTGCAGGTAGTGTTCCAGTCTTTGCACATCTTCTGCTTTAATGCCGCCTTCAACACCTAGATCCTTCTCTATATTTGCCTGCCTGGCCAGTCGATTGATTGTGCGCAGATGAACAGCCGCTAGTGCTTCACTTTTGCCGGAAGCCACATCATAATCGTTGATGGCTCCCGCAAGTTCACGCAGCTCGGGTCTTAAAGTGGCCTGATCGAAGGGCGGCGTTAGGTGATCAATAATCACGGCCATTCCACGTCTTTTGGCCTGTGTTCCTTCCCCTACATTGTCCATAATGTAGGGATAGATGTTAACCATGTTGCCCATCAGCGCTTCCGGAGCATCATCGTCATCAAACCCCACTTCACGTCCTGAAAGCCATTCCTGTGTTCCATGTGTTCCCAGATGGATGACCGCATCGGCGGGCATTCCTTTTTGCAGGTACAGATAAAAGGCAACGTATTGGTGATGTGGAGGAAGCGAAACATCGTGGTACAAGGCCTGAGCATCTTCGTCCCAACCCCTGGCCGGTTGAGGCATCAGGTTAATATTGCCGTAGGCGATTTGAGGCAAAACAAAATAGATCTTTCCCTCCGGAGCGCGCCAGGTCATAATCTTCGAGTCTTCGGGCTCACCCCACTTTTTTATCACCTGCTTTTGGAAAGCAGGATGTAGCTGCCCGAACCATTTTTTATAGGTCTCCACAGGAACTAGTACAGGATGCGTTTCCCGGACCAATCTATCCAGTTCCGCCGGCGCCCAGGTGCCGATGTTACGGCCTCCGTTCATGACGTCATCAAACACGGCACCTGAATCAGGGGCTTGACCACCAAGGTCATATTTCGCTTCGTCCATACGTTTTAAAATGGCTGTCAGGCTCTTAGGCAGCACATTCAGATAACTGGCACCAATATTATTTTTACCCGGATGCCCGTTATAATAGATCAGCGCAATTTTTTTATCCCGATTTGCTAGGCTTTGCAATCTTGACCACGCTTTTACACGCCCCACCAACCTTCGTACACGGCTTTCAGGCGCGTATTTGACGCGATATCCGGCCGCACCGGTTGGTGCTACGGATTCGGTTGTTGCCGCTATTATAGGCTGTATCTGACCGCTTAGTTCCTGACGCGCAAGCGATAAGGCTCGTGCCGCAAGTGGTATCCCTAAGGAGGAAGCATGCCAAGCTGCTGTATCGTCATTGATTGTTA
>NZ_DATMTE010001078.1:0-1502 GCF_035564935.1 Chitinophaga sp.
CCGTAAGGGATCGCTGCTGCTTTTATTTTATAGAATTAAATAATATATGTGACGCCTTCCTCTGCGATGTCCGTATCGGGGAAAACCGGCCTGGATTCATCCAGGAAAGGCTGAAGGTCGGTGTACTTGGAAGAAAAATGGCCGATCAGCAGTTTTTTCCCTGTTGCCGCCGCTGCCAGGGAGGCGGCCTGGACGGAAGTGCTGTGAAAACGCTCTGCTGCCCGTTCCTGGAGGTCGTGCAGGTAAGTGGTTTCATGGTATATCAGGTCCGCATCTTTCAGGTGCGGCAAAAGATTTACATCATACAGGGTGTCGGCGCAATACACATAGCGCTTGCCCGGAGGCGGTGGCAGGGTAACCCAGTCGTTTTTCACCAGGGTGCCGTCTTTCCGCTGGTAATCGGCGCCATCCTGTAATTTGCTGAAATAAGCCGCCGGGATCTCATAGGCCCTTGCCTGTTCTGGGATCAGTTTACGCTTACGCTTCTGCATCTCAAAAGAAAAACCAAAACAGGAAATGCGGTGCTGGGTAGGAAAACACCGCACTGTCAGCTCTTTATCTTCCAGGATAATACCGCTGTAACCCGGTTGCAGCGGTATAAACGACAGTTCAAACTTTAATACGGTAGCAGAGCAATCCAGCTGCAGCTGGATAATTTGTTCCAGCTCCGGTGGCGCATATACGCTGATCGGGTCGGTACGGCCCATCAGGCTGAGCGTGTTCAGCAGGCCAATAAGACCGAAATAATGATCTCCGTGAAGATGGCTGATGAAAATATATCGCAGCTTACTGCGCCTGATCCGGTATTTTGCGATCTGTATCTGGGTGCCTTCTCCGCAATCTACCAGCAGGAGCTGTTCATTGCAGGTAACTACCTGGGCGGTGGGGTGCCTGTCCAGGGTGGGGATAGCAGAATTGTTACCTAATATTGTGACTGCGAACATGTAAATAGCTTTAATCGTTCAATTGCCTGCTTTCCTGTATCACCCTAATGTGGGAGTAAAAAAGCAGGACAATTTATCTTTTATTCCAATCCATCCAGCAATTCCCTCTCCAGCTCTTCCATCATCACAAGGTCTGTTGCCTCTGCCATTGTAGGAGCAAGATTAAGCATATCGCCGCCGGCAGATTTCACAGTTGCTGTTAAAGTGTTGTTAAGACCGGTAACGGCGCAGGATAAATTATTGTCATACATACGCTGATAAACTGTTAAAATGGCTTCAACGCCTGTTGTATCCATTTTTTGTACCAATGTCATATCCAGTATGAGATTGCGTCCTTCCAGCTCGGGCAGCGCTGTCACCGCAGTGATAAAGTCTTCTGCCAAATTAGCATCCAGAACGGATTCCTCCGGACAAAAAACGACTATTTTTTCTTTGGTATCAATTTTGAATTTCATGCGTTGGACGTTGTTTTATACTTTTAGTAAAAATAAATTTGAACAGAGGGAACCCGCCTATAAAATATAACCGCAAGAGATCGAAACAAAAACCTCTTTTTCT
>NZ_DATMTE010001079.1:0-11709 GCF_035564935.1 Chitinophaga sp.
CTCACTAAAAATATGCAACAGGTAATACTTGCCCGCTACCCAATCATTTATACTGTTATCATAAAACGGGCTACCTGGATTTCCACTTTGTCCGCCGGGATAAATACCGTATGCTTCCGTTTTGTCCGACAGCTGCACAACCATACGCCAGGAAGGACCATGTGTTGATTTCGTTGCATTCACAATATGCTGCCCGCCGCCTGTGTTCAAATGCAAAGCGCTAAAGGCGGGGATCCCGCGGGAAAGATGATTGATATCTGTGCCGCGTGCTTTTCCCAGCTCCAGCCTGCCTGCTTTATTTAATTCCGACAGCTGCGTAACAGTGGTAGCAAATACACCCTGCACCAGTTGCGATAAAGTTTCTTTTTGCGGGGTGTTGATGTTGTCTATAAAATGGAAAGCCGTATCACGTAACAGCAAATCCAGCGTGGTGATAGATTGCGGATAGGCCAGGATGGTAGTATCTTTTGGATGCAGCTCATCCTGCCAGATAGTATCTTCCAGGTGCGCCCACAGCGTATTAAAAATACTGGCGGCTTTACTGTCGGGCGTGGCCATAAAGTCCCAGGACGATAACAGCTGCCAGTAAGGCTGCTGTTGCGCCGTAAGGGAAGCGGTATCAATATGTTTCCTGATCATGGGCATGGCTGCGGCGGCAAACAGGTTCATATCGTCATTTTGCAGCTGCATCATATCCTGCGTGGTAATAGCGCTCATGGCAGTTAATCTTTCATTGATACGCTTACCACGGAAAAGATCGTATTCGCCGTACAATGCGTACGGATAAGTGCTGTCGGTAGGGCGCTGATTGGCGGAGCTCACAAATCCTCTCTCCGGATTTTTTATATGTGGCAGTTCATCGTGCGGGATATATCCCTGCCATGCATAGGTGCTGTCGCTGCCCGGCATGATCCACTTGCCCTGGTCTTTCCACCGCAGGGGATACTGACCATTGTGCCAGATGGCGATGTCGCCGGCTTTATCGGCGAATACAAAGTTTTGGGCAGGACAGGTAAAGCGGTTAATGGCATTGAGATAATCGTCGTAATTACGGGCTTTATTCAGTTTGTTGAAGGTACCCAGCTCATTGGAAGGATCCAGCGCCTTCCAGCGCATGGCCAGGAAGTTCTGACCGGTTGTTTTATCGGGGAAAGTGTTATCGAACATAACGGGCCCAAATACGGTATAGGCAACAGTATCGTGTATTGTAGCGCCGCCTCTTACCTTTATTTCCTCTATACGCAGGTCTGCTTTGCGGTAGCTGCCGTTATACAGGTATTCGGTACGACCGTTGCGGAACTGCATACTGTAGTAATCTTTCACGTCTTCTTCCCCGTTGGTAACGCCCCAGGCGATATGGTCGTTGAAACCGATGATCACCCCCGGTGCGCCGGGCAGGGAGGCGCCATACACATTCATACCCGGTGTATGGATCTGTACTTCATACCAGAGCGAGGGGAGCGACAGGTTCAGGTGCGGATCATTGCAGAGGATCGGCGCGCCTGAGCGGGTTTTACTACCTGCTACTGCCCAGTTGTTGCTGCCGTTATCCGGATCGGGTTTGTCTGTTTTAAATTTCATGAATGCTGCCGCTGCGGCGAGCACGCTATCAGGAGGAGCTATTGGTGTTAATGTTGCTTTGGGGTAAGCCGTGCCTTTGGGAATAATCGGGTCGGTGGCTTCATGGAAGTCGGGATACATTAATTCAAAGTCCTGCAGGGAAAATAAACGGCGCGCGTTGGTGAATTCGAGGTCATCGGCGAATCCGGCGAGGTCGTGCGCCATGTACTTCAGCAATAAGGCCGACTTGATGATATCCCATCTCTCCGGTTTATAATCCAGTATTTTATATTCTACCGGGTAAGTAGCGGGTGTTAGTGTGGCGATATATGCGTTAACGCCGGCCGCGTAGGAGGTCACTGCTTCTTTGGTGGCCGGGTCTGCCAGCATTTCCTTTACGGTGTATTCCGATGCGTATACCATTCCCAGGCGCCGTTGTTTCCGGTCGTACTGCACCAGCTTAGGGCCCAGTATCTCAGATAGCCGGCCGGCAGCGGCGTAGGTTTGCAGCTCCATCTGCCAGAGGCGGTCGCGCGCGGTTACATATCCCTGTACATAAAAGGCGTCTCCTTCATTTTCCGCGAAAATATGTGGCACCATACGGTCGTCATACCAAACTTCCGTTTTGCCGGACAGGCCGGGCAACACCAGTTGCTCATGAGGAAATTCACCGATAGGTTCCGCATTTTGCCAGAAGCCGGTTTGCGGGCTTAACAATTTTCCCAGTGGTGGTATCTGTCCCAGTTTATGACTGAAGGCGTATGTAAGCGATAAGGTAACTGCTGCGGTTATAACTGCGGGGATGATTCTCATATTACAAGTCGGATGTAATATGTAAAATACATCAAATTTGTTTCATAACCAGTTATGCCTGTAATACTTTTATAAGATGGGCCACCTCTGCGGGGGTATTAAAACTATGCAGCACAATGCGGAGTCGTTCTGAACCCTTTGGCACTGTAGGATGCAGGATAGGCCGTACGTCCAGGCCCGCCTGCTGCAGCCGCTGCGCCGTGTTGCGGGTATGTTCGTTGCCACGGGTTAGCACTGCCTGGATGGGGGTGGTACCCGGTACCAGTTCCATATTTGCCATACCGGCGCGGAACTGCGCAATAAGTGCCGACAATTGTTCCCTTTCCGCCTGCATATACGGGAAAGTGGCATAACCTGCCTCTATGGCTGCCAGTGCAGCGGGAGGTAATGAAGTAGTATAAATAAATGAACGGGAGAAGTTGATAAGATAATCCCGCAATATCCCCGGACCCAGCACCACGGCGCCATGACAGCCCACTGCTTTCCCGAAGGTGTGAATGCGTGCAAAGCAGGCGTTTGTCAGCTCCAGGTGCTGTACCAGCCCTTCTCCCCTGTTGCCGATAATACCGGTAGCATGAGCTTCATCCACTATAAGATGCGCGCCATATTGTTCGCAGATGGCGGCAATAGCGGCCAGCGGCGCCAGGTCCCCATCCATGGAATACACCGACTCTACCGCTACAAAAATATTTCCCACGCCGTGTTTCAGCTTCTTTTCGAGGTCCGCCACCTCATTGTGTGCAAATGAAAAGGATTGCGCCGCCGATAAACGCACGCCATCACGGATAGACGCATGGATCAGCTGATCATAAATGATGGTGTCGCCCTTGCGGCCCAGGCAGGAAAACACGCCCAGGTTGGCATCGTAGCCGGAATTATACAGTAACCCGGCTGCTGCCCCGTGAAAAGCGGCCAGGTCTTTCTCCACAGATTCAATCCATTCGTAATTGCCCGCCAGCAGCCTCGATCCGGTGCTGCCATGCGCGGGATGCCTTTCTTCCATTAATGTGTGGATGTATTCTCTCACTGCGGCATTCCGGGCAAGACCGAGGTAATCGTTGGAACAAAAATCCACTTTATCTCCCGGCAGGCGAAGCTCGCGGAACGACTGCTGTTCGCGGCGCTCATCAAGCAATCGCGTTAAAAAAGAAGTACTGTCTTTACCCATGGATCTGCGTTTATCAGCGCACAATTTAAACTTTGCCGTTATCTTCGCAAAAAAGCCACAGCCTGAGCGCTGTTTTTTCTATGAGCAAAGTATCAATACTCGGACTAAAACTGCCTACTGATCCCAGATGGGTGAACCTGGCAGCCATTTCACTGCAGGATATTCTTACCGACCACGCGTATTGCGAGCAAAAAGCGGCATCTTCCGCTATCTCCCTGATCCAGCGCAACCCGGAAAGAACAAAGCTGGTAGAAGCACTGGCGCCTATCGTTACAGAAGAATGGGGCCACTTCCGGCAGGTGCTTGCTGAAATGAAGAAACGGGGCCTTTCCTTAGGCAAACAACGGAAAGATGATTATGTAAATGCACTCATGGATAACCGGGTAAAAGGCGGCCATGCAAACGACAGCTTCCTCGATGCCCTGCTCATCTTTGCCCTGATAGAAGCCCGCAGCTGCGAGCGCTTCCGCCTGCTCAGTGAAGGTTTGGAAGACGAATACATGCGCGATTTTTACCACCGCTTCATGGTATCCGAAGCGGGCCACTACCGCCTTTTCATTGACCTGGCCAACGAATATTTCCCCGAAGAAAAAGTACGCACCCGCTGGCAGGAATGGCTGAACAAAGAAGCCGAAATACTGCAGAACATCACTGTTCGCGGGGATCGTATGCACTAGGGAATCGCCTTCGGCGATGAAAATTGTCTTGGAACACTGATTACGCTGATTTTACTGATTATCTTGATTGATCATTTTGGATTTTAAATGATTTTGGGAGATATAAGCGGATGTTTTTCGCTCATATCTCCCAAAATCATTTATAAAAAAAACAAACTAATCAGTAAAATCAGCGTAATCAGTGTTCCAAGACAATTTATCCCGCCGAAGGCGAGCCATCAAAAGTTAAACCCGAGGTTTACATAGAACTTCAGCCTGCCGGATTTGTCGTTGTACATCATAGTGGCCTCCACAGGGCCGAGGCGGCTGCTGTAGGCAGCCCCGATGCCATAGCCGGCGAGATATTCGTAATTACGGCCGCCGGAAATTACCCCATCGTACACGGCGCCGCCTATACGGGGAATGGCGAAAAGATTCCGCATAAACTCATACTGCCACGCCACCTGTACCACGCCTATTTTAGGCGTGATCACTTCCCCTTCGTATATGCCCACAAAAGGCACCTGGTTGCGGGTAATGTTAGTCATACCACCCACTACAAACGCATTCACCACCGATTCCTTGTAGTTGATACTATACCCTATGTTGCCATCCAGCTCCAGTGCCGATTTACGGCCCATAGGAATATAATATTTCAGGTTCAGCGCCAGCCGCTGGTAATCGTTGAAGTTTACTCCCAGCGTGTCGTAGTTCTGCTCTACGCCCTGTGAGCTTACTTTTATGCCCGGGTGCTGGTTGTAGATATGCCCGGCTTCCAGGTCCAGTAGCAATCCGCTGGTGGGATATATTTTCTGGTTAAGGGAATTGATGCCGAAATTAATATAGGAGTTCAGCTGGTTGGTGCTTCCACGTACCTCCATGAAGTTCGACAGCTGCGGTTTGTATTTG
This sequence comes from Chitinophaga sp., assembly GCF_035564935.1. Taxonomy (GTDB): domain Bacteria; phylum Bacteroidota; class Bacteroidia; order Chitinophagales; family Chitinophagaceae; genus Chitinophaga. Next base: position 5,107 of record NZ_DATMTE010001079.1, read on the forward strand.
ATATACTCCCAGCGTGTTCCTGCACCCACAAACATGTTCCTGGTGAAGGTATATTGCACATCCATATTTACGTTGGCATACTTGCTGCGATAAGGTTGCAACTTGTTAAAATTATTATCGTAAAAAGTAAGCCCGTTGTTTTCATAATAGGTGCCCAGCCCGAAACCAAAATTACGGCTGCGGCCCAGGTATTTGAAGTATTCTGCCTCCAGGCGCGGGTTTTCACTGATCACCGCCGTTACAAACGAACGGGAGTTAGGCACAATGAAATTCCGCTGTGTTAAGTTGATGATCGCGTTGGCGCCGGTAAAGGTGTTATAGTTCAGTGCAAATTTCACATAGGTAAGCGGGTTTTCCTCCACCTGTATATCCATCCTGCTTTTACCATATCCTTCCGGCACCAGGTTATAGGTGATCAGTTTATAGAAACGGGTACCATATACATTTAGGATGGCATTTCTCAGTTGCGCAGGTGTATAACACCCGCCTGGTTTGAGATGCAGCCGTTGTAAAAAGAATTTCTGATCGGAGTGAACCAGCCCGTTTACATGCACGCTGCTCAGCTCTATATCGGTGGCAAACGGCAGCCGGTCTGCCACAAAGGGTGGTTGGGGGTACAGTGCGTTCAGTGAATCTGCCAGGTGTTTGAAAACAGGATACATCTCCCTCCCTTTCCGGCGCCCGGCTTCAATAATAGAATCCACGCTCCCAAAGCTGGCAGCCGAGTAGTTCTCCAGCTCCTTGTTTATCGGCACATAGATATCGCACTGTTTAATAGCTTTGATAAAATCATCTGCATCTTTATAAAATCCCAGCTGGTAAAGGATATCAAAGGGAGTAAGCAGTTGATCGGCTTTGCGCAGGCCGCCGCTTACATTGGCGCCGATCACAATGTCGGCCCCCATTTCTTTGGCGGTGATCACCGGGAAATTACGGACCACGCCACCATCCACCAGTTTCCGGTCGCCGATCTTCACGGCGGTGAATATAGACGGGATGGCCATGCTGGCGCGAAGGCTGGTCACTATTTCCCCGCTGTCGAGCGTTACAATATCGCCGGTAGCCACATCGGTGGCAATGCATTTAAATGGGATATTGAAGTCTCCGAAGTTCTTGATGTCTTTCACCGGCCAGCAGAGCTTTGCCAGCTCCAGCCACAACGCTTCGCCGGAAATTACGCCGGAGGCCAGCTTGGGCTTACCATATTCAAAAGGAATTTCAATGATGTATTTATTATACTCCCGCTTTTCTTCATAGGAAATATCTGTAAGAACGGGCTGGTTGGAGAAAAGGCTGTTCCAGTTCAATTTACGGGCTACTTCTTCAATTTTCTTCCCGGAATAGCCCATGGCATATAAAGATCCTACAATGCTTCCCATGCTGGTACCGGTTACCAGGTCCACCTTCAAACCCGCGCTGTCTATCGCTTCCAGGATGCCGATGTGTGCAAGCCCCCTGGCCCCGCCGCCGCTGAGCGTTAATCCTATCTTAGGTCTGTTGCTGATCGTTTGCTGAGCCTTCACGGTATAGTAACACAACATAAAAGCTAACAACAATAAACTGGTACCCCGCCTGATGTGGGCTTTTGATCCCTGCTTCATTTTAAATAATTGGCCCTTATTAAAGATAAGGCATTATAAACATTCACGAATGTTAAGCACAAGAGATTTTTAATTGAATGCTTGCGCTCATAGTAAATATTCGTTATCTTATTCCCCTTAAAAGCTAACTAACAAAAGCGCAGCTTTTACAATTAACACGTATGAAAAACTCGCTCTCCACGCAAAACATCTGGCAGGTTATAATGGCTTCGTCGGCTGGTACGCTCATTGAATGGTACGACTTTTACATCTTTGGCAGTTTATCCGCCATCATTGCTGAAAAGTTCTTCCCTCCCAGTAATCCGCAGCTGGCCTATATTGCCACGCTGGCCACCTTTGCTGTTGGCTTTATTGTGCGCCCTTTCGGGGCCATTGTATTTGGCCGTATCGGCGACATGGTAGGACGTAAATATACCTTCCTGCTTACCCTGCTTATCATGGGCGGTTCCACCTTTGCTATTGGTCTTATTCCCAGTTATCATACCATTGGTATACTGGCGCCCATACTGGTGCTGATCCTCCGCCTGGCGCAGGGCCTGGCCCTTGGCGGTGAGTACGGCGGCGCAGCTACCTATGTAGCGGAACATTCGCCGGACAACCGCCGCGGCTACTACACCAGCTTTATTCAAACCACCGCCACGCTCGGACTGTTTGTATCGCTGGGCGTGATCCTGGTAACCCGTATGCTCATGTCGCCGGACGATTTCAACAACTATGGATGGCGTATTCCCTTCCTCCTCTCGGTGCTGCTGGTCATCATGTCCTACTACATACGGATACGCCTGCACGAATCCCCGCTGTTTGCGCAGATGAAAAAAGAAGGTAAAACATCCGCCAACCCCATTAAAGAAAGCTTTGCCAATAAGGAAAACCTAAAACTGGTGTTGATCGCGCTGTTTGGCGCTGCCATGGGACAAGGTGTGGTATGGTATACGGGACAGTTCTATGCGCTCTCCTTTCTCCAGAAAACCATGAACATTGAATTTGTGCAATCCAATATCATTATTGCCATTGCATTGCTGCTGGGTACGCCGTTCTTTATTTATTTCGGCTCACTGTCCGACCGTATAGGCCGTAAAAAGATCATGCTCACCGGCATGTTGCTGGCGGCCCTGGCCTATTACCCGATCTATAAGGCCATGGATAATATCGGCAATGTGAATCTGAAACAGGAACAAACCGAACTTTTCAGGATAGAAAGCAATTCCACGCACAGCGAATCGGGGGAACTGGTGCTTAAATCCTTCCGGGTACACAGCTATACCGACGGCAGTGTTTTAAGGGAGGCTACGGATAAAAAGGAACTAACCGTAAGCCGTACCAATGTGGCCTGGCTGGTGATCCTGATATTTATCCAGGTATTGTTTGTAACCATGGTGTATGCACCCATTGCGGCTTTCCTGGTAGAATTATTTCCTACCCGCATCCGGTATACGTCTATGTCGCTGCCCTATCATATTGGCAACGGCGTGTTCGGCGGGTTACTGCCTACCATTTCCACCATCCTGGTTACCAATACCGGCAACCACCTGGCGGGGCTTATTTACCCGATCGGTATTGCAGTGATCTGTTTTGTAGTGGGTATTATTTATTTGAAAGATAAGAGAGGTATTCCGTTGTAAACGGGGCCGCTGAAAAGGAACATGCAATCGCGGTGAACGCGGTTGCATGTTCCTTTTTTTATTGAAAACGTTGCAGCAAGTCGTTCAGCTGCAGCTGCGGATGTGCCGCCATCAGTTGTTGCACTTTTGCCGCATAATGACTTAAAAACTGCCGGTGCTGTGGGCTTTCCGGGTTAAAGGGCCGGTGGTTGGCGGCCCGGTTTATTTCAGCGATACTATGCAGCAGTTCCTGGCTGCCGGGGCCGATCCCTGCCTTTATCACCTGCTCCCATACATAGTTAACCGCCAGTTCATTGGGATGCACCATGTCTTCCTTATAAAAACGGTAATCGCGCAAATCATCTATCACCAGCTCATATGCCGGGAAATAGAACAGCCTGTTGAACTTATTCACCAGGTGGTGAACCGCCTGCAGCAGGATGGCTTTACTGAGATTATTTTCCACTACCCCATCGCGGATATAGCGAACGGGACTAACGGTGAAGAGTATATTAATTTTCCGGTTGCGGAAAAACAGGCGATGCATCACGTTATCCAGCGCGGTAACTACTTCATCTACGGTGAGCATGCGTTTGTAAAAGTTGCCGGCCGGCACCTTATGACAGTTACCAACCAGGCGGTTGTTTTCCTTTAAGATGTAAGCATGGGCGGATCCCAGCGTAATAATGAGCCAGTCGGCGGTTTCAATGGCCTTTGCAGCGGTGGCCTGCATCTGCCGGATGTTTTCCAGCGTGGCTTCCGGCGTAAGGCCGGAGAAGCGGCTGTGGTGATCCCAGCTGTTCCAGAGATCATTGTGCAGGAACAGGTCTTCACGTGTATATACTTTCCCGTCCAGGTAAGCCGTGAGGGCTTTCGTGATGCTGAGCGGGTTATATAAAATACCATGCGGGTTTACCAGGGTATTAAACCGGTGTTCCTGCAGCTTTCCGCCTATTTCTTCGGCAAAGCAGGAACCCATCAGCAACAGCTCATGATCATACTGGATGGGAGCCGGCAACGGCGTTACGGGAAAGCTTAAATGAAATTGCATGTAATACAGTTAATCTTTAAAAACAGCATCTGCCAGTCGTTGTGCGCCTCTCAATGCCGTCATATTAAGCGTAAGCGGTTCTTTCCTTTGCTGGCAGAAGGCTATCAGGTTTTCTGTGGCCAGGTTGCCCACCAGTTCATCTTTGGCCATAGGGCAGCCGCCAATGCCTTTGATGGCGCTGTCGAACCGCTTGCAGCCCTGCTCATAAGCGGCCAGTACCTTCTCTTCCCATTTGTTGGGTGCTGCGTGAAAATGTGCGCCGATTTCCACATCGGGGTAAGCGGGAATGAGGTGTTTGAAAAGACTGCTGATAGTAGCTGGATCTGCCACGCCTACTGTATCTGCGAGGGAAATAACGCCGATTTCCATCTTCACCATTTCTGCTACCCATTGCAGTACGATTTCCGGGCTGTACGGGTCGCCATATGGATTACCGAATCCCATGGAAATGTAGATCACCAGTTCTTTCCTGTTCTTAATGCACAGTTCCTGCATGGAATGCACCTGTTCCAGTGATTCTGCAATGGTTTTATTGGTATTTCTCAGCTGGAAAGTTTCTGATATGGAGAAGGGAAAGCCCAGGTAATTAATTTCGTCGAACACTACCGCTTCTTCCGCTCCCCGCAGGTTGGCCACAATGGCCAGTAGTTTGCTTTTAGAGCCAGACAGCTGCAGGCGGGGAATAACGTCTTTTGTATCTGCCATTTGAGGAATGGCTTTGGGAGATACAAAACTGCCGAAATCGATCGTATCAAAACCAACCTTTAGCAGGGCATCCAGGTATTGTACTTTTTCGTCCGTACTGATCATTCTGTGCCAGCCCTGCATAGCATCGCGGGGGCATTCAACTAATTTTAGCATAGTAAACCATTTTCGTGGCGGGCGCCCGCAGGTCCGCTAAATATTTGCTGTTCTTTGTTTCAGCGCTTCGTATAAAATGATACCGGCGGCTACCGACACGTTGAAAGATTCAAAACTGCCGGCCATCGGGATGCGGAACAACACGTCGGAAGCTTTGATCAGCGCAGGATACACGCCTTTGTCTTCCGAACCCATGATCACTGCTACCGGCTCTTTCAGGTCGCAGTCGTACAGCTTAATTTCCGTTTCCATTTCGCTGGCCATCACTTTGATACCGTTGAGATGCAGGGTATCAATCGCTTTGTTCAGGCTGTTCACCCGGCAAACCGCAATACGCTCCAGCGCACCGGCAGAGGATTTCACGGCTTCTTCATTCAGTGCGGCAATGCCTTTATCAGGAATAATGATGGCCTGGGCGCCGCAGCAAACGGCGCTGCGGGCAATGGCGCCTATATTACGAACGTCGGTAATACCATCCAGTATGAGGAACAGCGGTGTTTCTCCCTTTTCTGTTACATGGGAAATCACGTCCTGCAGGTCCAGGTAAGTAACATTACCGGCAATGGCCACCACACCCTGGTGATTGGCCTGGGTAAGCCCGTTGAGCTTTTCTACCGGCACATAGTTAATGGGAACATTCTGGGTTTGGGCCAGGTCTCTTATTTGCGGAATAATATCGCCGGTAGCGGTGCGCAGCATAAAGATGCGCTCAATGGGCTTCCCGGTGTTCAGGGCTTCCAATAACGGCTGGCGGCCAATAATCATGGTAGATTGCTTTGGCCGTTGCGTTGCATATTTTTTGGGACCTCGCTGTCCCTCTTTTCTTTCACCTTTGAAAGCGTTGAATTTCCTTTCCATTTGCTGCAAAGGTAACGGGTTTATTTGTTTAATAAGCCTTCATAGCCCATTAGCTTTACTTTTTGTATGGCTGCTACCGATAAGGAATCGGTGATCTCAAAGTTGTTCACCATCCGGTAGGCTTCTTCAAAAGGTATTTTTTTAACGATCAGCTGTTCTGTTTCCTCCGGTTCCGCCGCCCGCTGTTCCAGCCCGCGGGCCAGGAATACTATCCCTTCTTCATCGGAAACGGAATTGGAGAGATCCATACGTGTAATTTCCTCCCAATAAGACGCCACCAGGCCCGTTTCTTCCAGTAATTCCCTTTTTGCGGTTTCCAGCGCGCTTTCCAGTCCCAGTGGCGCACCTCCTTCGGGAATTTCCCAGGAGAAGCGGTTTAAAGGGAAGCGGTACTGCCCCACCAGGTAAATATTCATGTCATCATCCAGCGCTACCACGCCTACTGCCAGATTCTTAAAATGTACCACCCCATAAATGCCTGCGCCGCCGGCGGGGTTCAACCCTTCGTGATGCCATACACTGATCCAGTTGTTATCATATCTCAGGTCCCTGGAGTGAATGGTCCAGGGGTTCTTTGTTGTGTCCATGCGCGTTAGCGGAGGGGATCGCCTTCGGCGATTGTCTTGGAACA